>PUKQ01000074.1 GCA_003550565.1 Syntrophomonadaceae bacterium | reverse complement strand
TTTCGGATTAATTATAAGTTTGTTTTGCATTTTGGTTGCCGCAGTTGTAGTAAATTTAGTCTGGCAATAAAAAAATTAATGTTGATAATGGCTGAAATACCTTTTTAATTAGTTAAGCAGTTTGGCTTACCTGCTTTGATAAGTAAGCAAATATTAAACTTAAAGGAGATGGTTAAATGCATTTTGCTCAAATTTACACCCCGGGAATTGCTCAGTGTTCATATGTCATCGGAAGCGGAAATAAATGCGTGGTGGTTGATCCGGTGCGCAATATCGAACAATATATTGAGCAGGCAAAAGAGTTCAATATGGAAATTGTGGGGATCCTGGAGACCCACCTTCATGCCGACTTTGTTTCAGGACATATGGAACTGGCTGAAGAAACAGGAGCGAAAATATACGCCCCCCAAATTGCCAACTGCGAGTTTCCTCATCATCCCCTGGCTGATGGAGAAGAAATTACTATTGATAATTTGCAATTCAAACTGATTGAAACTCCCGGTCACACTCCGGATTGTACTGTCTACCTGGTAACCGACTTAGAAAGAGATGAAAATCCTGTTATGGCTTTCACCGGCGACACTTTGTTGGTTGGTGATGTTGGCCGTCCCGATCTTTTCCCCAACCGCGAAGAAGAATTGGCAGAGAAATTATTTTATAGTTTAAAACGTCTCAAAGAACTTCCCGACCATGTAGAAATATATCCGGCTCACGGTATGGGTTCTCTCTGCGGGCGGGCTCTGTCTGCCAAGTTGTGGAGTACTATTGGAACGGAGCGGCGGGCAAATTACGCCTTTAAGCATACAGAGCTAGACGCATTCAAGAAAGACTTGTTGACTGACATGCCAGCTGCACCAGATCACTTTTCACGCTGTACAGAAATTAACCGAAATGGCCCAACCCTTGTCCGAGAAACCATGAAAACCTTACCCATGAAGCCAAATGAAGTTTCTGCGGCATTAGAAAAAGAAAACTACAGTGTTATTGATACACGTTCCTATCATTCTTTTGCTGCCGCACATATACCCGGATCTTTCAGCATCAGCAAACACGGTAATTTTGCCACATTTGCCGGTTGGATTGTTCCCCCGGAAGATAAGTTAATTTTGGTTCTTGAAGATAAAGATGATCTTCCCGGAATAAAGACAGCCCTTTACAACGTTGGGTTAGACAATATTGCCGGGTACATAGAGGGCTCCGTCGAAAAATGGATTAACAGTGGCCTGCCGGTAAACAATGTTGAAACTATCTCGGTACATTTACTTCGGGAGTGGATAAAAAACAATTCAGCGGTTGTTCTGGATAACAGGGCAAGCAATGAGTGGAAAAAAATGCATATTGAAGGCACCACTATTGCCCCCGCGCCGGATATACGGCACAGGTATAAGGAATGGGATACTGAGCAACCGGTTGTTGTCCTCTGCAATACGAGTAATCGCTCCATGACAGCAGCCAGCTTGTTAAAGCAGAGGAATTTCAAGCAAGTTATAAATGCTGTCGGCGGCACCACTGCCTGGATTGAATCCGGATACCCGGTGGTAACAGGTGGTGGCAGCCAATGATAGCAACCCTGATTAGAACAATATTTGCAGATCCCTGGCCTTTCTGGGCTGGAGGTATAATTATCGGCTTACTCGTTCCTTTGCTGTACTACTTTTATAACACTGCATTGGGTGTTTCAACTGGTTACGGGAACCTGGTAAAAATGATTTTGCCATCAAGGCATCTTAAATGGATTAAGTCCAAATTTCCTGAAACCTGGAGCTGGCGGGTCTATTTCATAATAGGAATAATTTTGGGAGGATTCGTTTCCTCCGCACTGGCGGGAAATTTGGGTCTAACAAGTGAAATGGGAAGTTTTACCACTAATGTTCAATGGCCTCCTCTGCTTACTGCTATTTACTTCTTTGGGGGTGGCTTGCTATTAGGGCTGGGGGCCCGCATTGCTGGTGGTTGCACTTCCGGTCATAGCATACATGGCATTGCCAATTTGCATGTTTCAAGCATCCTGGTTACGGCATTATTTGTTATAGGAGGAATTATTGCCGCTAACCTGGTGCGGTTTGCTTTATTGGGAGGTGCCTGGTAATGAATAAAAAAATCGGTATTTTGGGTTTTGGTATCATCTTCGGATTTGCCCTCAGCAGGGCAGGCGCCTCTGACTTTGACTTGATTTTAGGAATGTTTCTGGGAGCAGACTATACCTTAGTAGGGGTTATAGGAACTGCAATTGTAACTGGATTTATTGGAATGCAGTTTTTAAAGAAGTTTAAGAATTCAACTATAAGCGGTGAACCTATAAAAATAAGCTATAAAGAACTTAAACCTTGGAGTCTACTCGGCGCTGGCATTTTCGGTATTGGATGGGGAATTTCCGGAGCCTGCCCGGGAACTGTTCTTGCTCAACTCGGAGAAGGCAAAATTTTGGGTCTTTCTACTTTTTTGGGTATGATAGTGGGCACCTATATTTACGCCCTTCTGAAGGAAAAGTATGAAGATATTTAAAAAATGGCAACCAATAGTATTATTTCATTCATAGTAGCATTTTTAGATGCTATTGTTTTAACCATAGAAATAAATATTTTTGAACTTCCTTGTCATGTCATAATTCAATAAAATAAGGCGAAAAAGAGGGACAAGCGATGTTTCATTTCTTGATGATAGTCCTTCTTTCCCGCCTGAATGTTTTATTCTCCTACTTTCCAAACTTCCCAAACTCTGCCCACCAGATCAGGTCCTGGTTGAAGGGCCTTCTGTCCTGGTTGCCAACCTGCCGGAGTAGGCTCACCTTTCTCCCGCACATGCTGGAAGGCCTTTAACTGACGGACTAATTCTTCAAAATTGCGGCCCACCGGAGGTGTAAGC
>PUKQ01000060.1 GCA_003550565.1 Syntrophomonadaceae bacterium | reverse complement strand
TGCCTTGATCATGTTTTATCTGAATTGATTTTCCCAAGCGGAGATCTTCTCTTTCTACCCGGATAACCTCTCCTTCACTTGCTGCCTTTACCCTAGTACCTTTAGATACAAGAATGTCTATGCCGTCGTAGAAAGAATAAATGAAACCGCCCTGGGGGGTTGGCTGCCGAATTTTATCATTAAATGCGGTGCCTATATTCCTGTAAGAAACTGGCCAGTCAAGAGATAAGGAAGTTTGTTTTTCTTCTTCCGTTTGTTCATCTTCCATTTGTTCATCTTCTGTAGTAGTCTCGTCTTTATTTTCAGTTTCCTGTTCGTCTTCTGAAGGAATTTTTTCTTCAGGAGGAATTTTTTCTTCAGAAAAAGGGGATTCGTTTGTTACTTCCGGCTCTGCTTCTTTTTCTACTGATTCTCTTTCAGGTATGGAAACCATTCCTTCTTTGGGGAAAGCCGGTGTGGATTGATCTGGCACTGAGGTAGTCCAATACTGGAAAATATTCCACCAAAAGAAGGATAAGGCCACGCCAACTCCTAACAAATAAATGGCAATGACTTTGACAAATTTGGGGGTGCGTCGTAAAGAGTCAATTAACGCCCTACCTACGAATCTAAATTTCTCCAATTTTTGTTTCCAAAAAGTTCTTTTCCAAAAAAACATAGATATCACCTCAAGAAGGTATTATAACCAGATTACAGTAATTTATTCGTGTCTACATGTTTTGGTTCTTTCCGGTCGGTGCTTCTGGGAGCACTGTTTGGCGTTGGCGGGTTATCTTTGCTCCCAGCCCCGATAGCTTCAAATCTACAGCTTCATAACCGCGATCTAAATGGTAAATGTCCTGCACTTCAGTTTTTCCTTCGGCAGCTAAGCCAGCGAGCACCAACGCTGCGGCACCGCGAAGATCGGTTGCTTTTACTCGGCTTCCACGCAAACGTGGTTTTCCTCTAACCACCAGGTTGTTACCTTCAATTTTCATATCCGCTCCCAGACGAGATATTGCTTCTGCATGACGGAAGCGATTTTCAAATACTGTTTCCGTAATCAGGCTCACTCCTTCCGCCAGAGTCAGTAGGGTGGAAAATTGTGGCTGTAAATCTGTAGGGAACCCCGGGTAAGGCATGGTTTTTACGTTTACTGCTTTAATTCTTTGGGGACTTTCAGGTGGTAATATTTTTACTTCGCCAGGGGAGGTTTCCAGCACGGCGACACCGGCTTCGCCTAACTTGGCGGTTAGCGGCTTCAAGTGATCAAGTAATATATTATTAATTTTTACGCCTTTCCCTGCCATGGCTGCAGCTATCATATAGGTGCCTGCTTCAATACGGTCGGGGATGACTTTGTGGCTAGTGCCGTGGAGTTTGTCTACCCCCTGGATTTTAACCGTAGGAGTGCCGGCTCCGCTTACTTTTGCCCCCATGGAAATCAACAGGTTGGCCAGATCTACTATTTCCGGCTCTAAAGCAGCATTTTCTATGACGGTAGTTCCTTGCGCCTGGGTTGCTGCCATCATAATGTTTTCAGTAGCTCCCACGCTGGGATAATCCAGGTAAATACGGTTCCCGATTAGCTGTCGGCAGCTAGCCTCTAGATATCCGTTTCCCAGGGTAAATTCAGTTCCCATGGTAGCCAATCCTTTCCAATGAAGATCTACGGGGCGCTGGCCTATGGCGCAGCCACCTGGCATAGATATTCGAGCTTTCCCAAAACGGGCTAAGAGAGGGCCAAGAATCAAAAAAGATGCCCTCATCCTGGTTACCAGGCGGTAAGAGGCCGAATATGAATTGACCGTAGAACTATCCAGGTATAGGTTGCCTTCTTGATAATTGATCCTGGCTCCCAGGTTGATAATTATTTTTTTCATTATGCGCACGTCTAGAAGATCAGGAACATCAATAAGCTGCACAGGTGCGTCTGTAAGCAACGATGCGGCCATTAAAGGCAACGTGGCATTTTTAGAACCACTTATGTTTACTGTTCCCTGTAACGGGGGTTTTCCTTCACCTTTTCCTTCTATGATTAACGATTCTGACATATTGCTACTTCGGCCTTTCTTATGGTAGTTTCTTCGTTTAATTAATAGGTTTGGTTTTCTGCTATGAACGGTATCCCGATATAAAAACGATGATCGGCAGTTTTGGCATTAGAACTTGAGGTAGAATTTTCAGTATCTTGCGCTAAGGGTTCTTGTTTTAAAAGCAAGTTAAATGAGACGGTTTGCTTTTTTATTTCCAGTCCCCCGGGAACGGTTGGGGCATGGATAAGGAGGTTCGTATTACCTTGGGAGGTATCTTTATGGATTATTTTACCCTTTAGTGGTTGTATTAAATTTTCCTTTACTACATTAGCTTGATTTTCTGCTCCAGCACCTTTAAGGGTAACCGTAGTTTCCGGAGAGCTGACTTTTGGTTCAAAAGTGGTACCTATTTCCTCCATGCTTTTTCTGACCTCTTCCAGTTGCTTGCCTTTGACTTTGATTTTTAAGTGCTTCTCTTGTTCTATTTGAAAGCTATGTGCGGTTATCTCCTGCCCCTTATATGTTCCTGTTACCAGGCAGCCGTCATGGGTTTGCTTTTGGGAATGAAAATCAATACCGCTTTTGTTTAATTTTTTTTGAAGCAGTTCCTTCATCTCACTGGTAGTCATCTCCCTGACAGGTAGCGCCTCATCCTCCCATTGGCTCCAGAAATAAGCTTCTATACTCTCCAGCTCCCATTGGAGGGGATAAAACTTATCTTTTATTATGGCTGCCCCCTCAAATGCCTCCTCAAAAGATTCTTCTGCAACAAAATTTGTTTTTCCATTGTCTTCACAACCTGAGGTAAATAATAAATTTCCGCCGTCGCCGGAAACAAATATAAAGCATACTAAACTT
>PUKQ01000173.1 GCA_003550565.1 Syntrophomonadaceae bacterium | reverse complement strand
TGAACCAAATGCTCAGGCTGCATAAGCGAGGTGACCGATTTGTCCGTAATTGAGTTGGTTAAAAGAGGGGATGGCAGGCTGCGGTAAGGGGTTATTAGTTTGCGGCGAAAGAGGTGAACTAATGGTCAGTTGTAGTTAGGGGGAAAACGGCATAAGTCCCCAAACCAAAAAGAGGGCGATCGCTCCCCTCCAGCGCCGCCCCCTCACTCTAAGCTCCTTAAGAAATCTCTTTCGGATAGATAAAAGCATCGCTAAACCCACTGCTGCGGGCCTTATCCAGGCACCTCCTCGCATTATCCACCGAGGCAAATGCCCCCACCTGCACCGTATTTAACGCACCGTTGAGGCCGTGGTCTTTCAGGTAGATGAAGGCATCGCCGAACCCGCGGCTACGCGCCCTCTCCAGGCACCGCCGCGCATTATCTATGGAGGCGAATGCCCCCACCTGCACCGTGTAGAGTATTTTATCCCCGGCACCGGCACTGCTCCCACCCGAACCGGCCCCGCTACCACCACCCTCATCATCACTCACCCCGCCACCGCCTGCCGCCAGCCCCAGCGCCTCCCGGATACCGGCAGCCACACCCACCGCCAGCGCCTCCACAAAGGATTCCTCCCGCCAGAGCCCCGCCTCCTGCTTGTTATCCACAAAAAGCGACTCCACCAGCACCGCCGGCGCGCTGTTATAGCGCAGCACATAAAAGGAAGCCGACTTCCTGCCCCGGTCGCGGATGCTCCACCTCTCCAGCTCCTCCATGATATTGCGGTGCAAAACCCCCTGCATCCTAACCGCCGGGTCGCCACCGCCCAGCCCCTCATAAACAAAAGACTCAAATCCGTGCCCGCCCCCGGCGTTGGCATGCAGGGATACAAAAAAATCCGCCTCCGCCCGGGCGCTCATTTCCACCCGCTCCTGCAGGGACACATAAACATCATGCTTGCGGGTAAAAAGCACCCGGATATCTTCATCCTTCTCCGCCGCCCAGAGCGGTTCCCCCGCCATGGCCTCCAGCGTCGCCTCCACCCGGTGCGCCAGCTTTAAATTAAGGTCCTTCTCCATGAGCCCGAAAGCCACCGCCCCGGGATCGCTTCCCCCGTGTCCGGGATCCAGTAATACCACATTTTTCATGAGCTTAAATAACACCCCTTTCTTCAATCCTCTTATTTTTTAAATTTCACCTCGAGAACCCTCATTACCCCACACCACCCCTTACTCACCCTAACCCCCCTCTACCCTCACCTCACATCTGGGAGCGGATGGCTGCCGAAAGCGAGCTGATGCTCTCGGTGAGCGTCTCCAGTTTACCCTCGATGCGCACCAGCAGGTATATACTGACCGCCACCGGAAAACCGAAATTGCCTACCAACCCAAGCATCTCCTCCATCCTAAATATCACCTCTCCTTCTCCTGGTTTGTAAGTCCTTAAACCTTTTTAAAAATTACAGCCCGCCTTAAGGGGGGAAACCGCTGCCGGCCTCACCCCCTCATCAGCAGGCTGCAATCTCTGCCGGAATTAACTATTTAAAACTCCAGCAGGGTTTCCACATCCCGGGATATTACCTGCGCCCTCACCTTGGCCGTAATATCGCCGCCGGCGGTGCTGAATATGTTCGTATCCACTATACTCTGCATGGCCGCCTCTACCTCGGCAAGATCCAGCTCCTCCAACGGATCGCTGATGGAGATGGAAGTGTTGCGGTCCTCGGCGTTTAAAAAAGTCATCTGCAATGTTCTGTTCACGGGTTTCCCCCCTTTCCTAAAGTGTATTTTCATCCCTTCCTGCTAACCTACTCGGATTCCACCAGCTCCACATCGTCTACGCGGCGCACCATATCCAAAGCGTGCTCCTGAAGGCCCGCCAGGTTCTGGGCCACCTCGTAAACCCCGTTCACATCCGCATCCACCTTCAAGTTGGAAAAGGTGCGGGTGCGGATAATGGGATCACCGTGCTCGTCGTAGCCGTGAATCAACCTCAACTGCAGACGGCTGGCCAGAGTTTCTGCTGTTACGCTCATATTGTCACCTCCTTCCCTTGATTTTTAGAGTGCACCCTCCTCCATGGAGTAGAAACCCATATTAAACCTAAAAGGCCCAAAAGAAAAATCACCACTTAGGGCCAAAAGTGGTACGAGTTAGCCTAACCGGAGACTCCACTTAAGCTAAGTGGGATCAATTTGCCCCTAACCGGTACCGATTTTAGATCCCGGTTAGCTTCACCGGGCATTTTTTTAACTCCCCGGGCCAAAAGTTCCCCTTTAAGCCCCCACCGGGCTTTTACGCCTTTTAAAAAATTTAAACCACCGCTAGAGGGTAAACTTATTATGTTATTTTTAAGAAATCTTGGAGGAATATGCTTATTTAGGTAGAAATTTTATTAAGGTAATAATATTATGTAGAGGCAAAAGTTGACAGCACCGGGCGGGATAATTATAATGAAAAATAAAAGTTCAAGGTTTGAACAAACCTGCCGCCGGGAGCAATAAAAAAACTGCCTCCCAAAACGACTTGGGGATTATGGCAAGCCACCGGCGTCATGTTAAAGTCAGCAAAGCATACTTTACATAACATGAAAAGGAGGGCCCCCTAACATGTGGAACAATCACACCGAGAACTGGCACGCCCTCTTTGTATACACCGGCAGAGAACACACCATAAGGGATGCCCTGGAGGCATACCTGGGGGATGAAATTAGTTTCTTAGTTCCCCAACGGGAGCTGCGGGAGCGAAAAGCAGGTAAGTGGCGCCGTATCAAAAGAAATCTGTTCCCGGGCTACATCCTCTTAAAGGGCGACCTTTCCATAGATAACTACTACCGCATCAAAGAGTTACCCGTGCTGGCCAAGGTACTCAGAGACGAAGACGGGCCCTTAAG
>PUKQ01000223.1 GCA_003550565.1 Syntrophomonadaceae bacterium | reverse complement strand
CATGGGGTAAAGTTAAAGTACCGGGAATAGTGCCAAAGTTAAGTGAAACCCCTGGTGATATCGAGTGGCCCGGCCCTGGTTTAGGCCAGCATAATGAAGAGGTTTATAAGGATTTGCTGGGGATGGAGCAGAAAGACTATGAAGATCTCAAGTCTAGAGGGATAATTTAAAAATATGTCCAGACAAATGTAATTTGTTTAACTAAATGAATGTGTAGTATTATGTGCTGCTGAAAAATCTATGATGAGCGTGCTGGTTAGCCTGTAAGATACGGATTCTACTGAAAATTATTTTTCAAAAAAATGTGGTAGGCTTTGGAAAGTTCAATGAGTTTATTAACCGGAAGAAGCAAGAAATTCGGATAATGATTCTTTAAGAATAATGGAGTTGTTTTCAATTTGAGTTTCAACCTAAATAGTCTTTAAGGCTATAACTATTATGAATAAAAAAACCACCCGATACTCATGTTAATGAGTATCGGGCAATTTTATTTACTATTTGTAAAAGAGGCTGAATTATCGTTATTGACAGCCGGCCGTCTTATAGTATAAAAAATATTTAAAGTTACAAATTAATAAAAATTAACTCTACTTGTTGGTTTTATTATGCATATCCTGTTTTGTTAAAAAACTTTAAAATCAAGAGATGATAATTTTTAGCTGGTTAAATTTAGAAATGCATAAGGGAAAAAAGGTATGCTTAATTTTGATTTTATAAGAAAAACATGAAAATAAACACCGGCATGAAATAAATGCTTTTGTTTATTTCTGTGGTTTACCTGATATTAGTTGCCGGCACAAATGGATTTTTAGCAGTAATGCCTTTTGTCCGCGAGGAATTTGCGTTAACCCGGACTAAGGTTGGCTATTATGCAACTATTTTTATTTGAGCGCGGCTGTGCTGGCAATATGTACTGGGTACTTTGTGGACAAATTAGAAGCCAGAAAAGACTTGCTTTTTGGATTTCTTTTATCAGGAGCAATGCTCTTATTCTACGGGTTAGTAACTTCATGAGAAATGCTTCCCTTCCTGGCCCTTTTTACTAACCTTTACGGAAACTATTCTTTTAGCTGGATAATGTTTGGATCCGTGATTATCCTTGCAACTATTATTTTTTACCTATTCAGTAAAAGGAGTGAAAGCCAGACCTAACTATATTAAATACGATGTATATGAAATGTGTAATATTTGTTCATGCCATATGGCTAATATAAACTAATATAAAGGGGTGATAATTTGAAATACAGCGATGGAGTATCTATTGTCGGCTATGGCGATACTGAGTACCACAAAAAATCCGAACACAGCTCGATGTGGTACATTGCCACAGCGATTAATAATGCCCTGGCTGATGCAGGTTTAACCAAAGATGAGGTTGATGGCTTAGCGGTAACCTCCTTTTTACTGCCTCCCGATAATACAACAACGGTAGGTGAACACTTAGGGATGCAGTTGAGGTGGATTAATCATGGTGTTTACGGGGGCGCTTCCGGGGTATCTACCATTTTGCAGGCGGCCAGGGCAATTCAATGTGGTGATGTGCAAACCGTGGTCTGTGTAGCTGCCGATAACTTTAACGTGGAAAGCCACATGGAGATGATGGATAATTTTAATGCACCGATGCGGGATTATTTAGCTCCCTACGGGTTCGGCGGGGCCAACGGTTTGTTTGCGTTACTGCAAACCAGGCATATGCATGAATATGGCACTACCCGGGAACAACTGGGTAAGTTTTCTGTAACCCAGAGAAAGCATGCCCAGCTCAATGAAAATGCGCTGCTTCGCTCCAATTTAAGCCTGGATGATTATTTAAATGCAAGAATGATTGCCGAACCAATCCGTTTATTTGACTGTGTAATGCCCTGTTCGGGAGGCCATGCGGTAGTTTTAACCGGTGATGCTATTGCGAGCAGGTTGCCAAACCAGTCCATCAAGATTTTAGCCGGCGGACAAAAACATAACCATCGTCCCGAAGATATCATTATGCTGGAAGGCGGCTGGGCTGACTTTAGCAGGGATATGTTTAACGAAGCCGGGATAAGTCACACTGATCTTGACTTTATACAGCTTTACGATGACTACCCGATAATGGAGTTAGTGCAGCTGGAGGATTTGGGGTTTTGTCGCAAGGGCGAGGGCGGTAAATTTATTGAACAAACCGACTTTGGATTAACCGGAGATTTACCGCTTAATACCGGTGGTGGCCAGCTTTCCTGTGGACAGTGCGGCGCCGGTGGCGGGATGATCGGGGTTAACGAAGCTTTACGGCAGCTGCGCAATGAAGCGGGAAAGAGGCAGGTTGAAAATGCCAAAGTTGGCCTGGTTTCCGGGTACGGAATGGTTAGTTTTGTTAAAGGTTTATCATCAAGCGCTATGATTCTTATCAGGGAGTGATTAATTATGGATGCAAGACCATTGCCAAAGATAACTAAGTATAATGAGCCTTTTTTTAAAGTGGAAAGTGATGAATTAAAGCTGCAAAGGTGTACCAGTTGCGACAATTTAATCTACTTTCCCCGCGTGGCCTGTAACCGGTGTCTGAATGCAGAATTGAAATGGGAGAAGGTATCTCCCCTGGGAACCATCTATACTTACAGTAAGGTTCACCGGCCCCAACATGAATTCTTTTTTAAAGATGTGCCACTGGTTTTAATTGCCGTAAAACTAGACGCGGGGCCGCTGGTTATTTCTAACTTGATTAATTACAAGCCCGAAGATATTAAAATTGGTACCAGGGTTAAAGCAAGGAGAGAATCGGTAGAAAAGACGGATATTAAGCTTTTATATTTTGAACCGGCAAAATAAGTGAGATGCTAAACACCGGGCCTGTGAATAAATAGCAAACCTGTAAGCAGATTAAATGCAACAACCATAAT
>PUKQ01000193.1 GCA_003550565.1 Syntrophomonadaceae bacterium | reverse complement strand
TGTTATTGGGATACGGCGGATCTTTGAAATACGCCGTTTTTTTCCGATATATGTGGATGAATGTAAAACGAAAAAAATGAAAAAAAAAGAGGTAAAAAAATGAAATTGTGGAAAAAGCTGATGGTCTTCGGCGTGGCACTTCTACTTATCAGTGCCATAATGGCGGCCCAATATATTAGTGTGAGCACAGACGCGACCTTGACAGTGGATACGCAGACTGCAGACCTGCAGATAGCAGCGAGTGACCCATCGCTCAGTGAAGAAGGACAACAATATCTCTTGGAATACGATGGCACAGGATTTGAGCTAGATCTTGGAACCTGGGGCGAACAGAACCAGTTCACTTCATCACAGGCGTTCCTTTTGGTGAATGCGGGTGAATCTGAGATAGAATTTACCGGTGTAGAAATCGGTGGCGCAAGAGATGCTTCAACTGACATAGGAGGCAGTATCGATATATACCTATCTTGGGAAGAAGACAGAGACGGTACTACAAACAGTGTACACATATGGGATAGTGATTCAGGAGAGACGGAAACTGCGTACTATTTGAACTACATTGAAGGCGGCATCTACGACACTGGTGAAGGTGAGATGACGATCTGGCATACAGGTGACGCTAGTGAGGCAGGAAACCTCGGAACAGCTGAATACTTGGATTACGGTGATGGCTCTGACCATTGGGTCTACGACGATACTACAACTACAGGAGAGATGGGTGAATCGGATCCTTTCGACGCTGGTGATACCGCAGGACCAAACACCAATGCGGTATGGGTCCATATAGACGTCAACCCAGATGCAGAATTTACAGATGTAACGGAAACCATAGTGTTTGACGTGCAGTAAATATCTGATGATGCAGCGGTGACGACCTTTGAAAACCAGAAAACACTTAAAAAAAAAGGACTGACCGTCCTTTTGGCTTTCTTTCTTTTTTTATCTGTATTTACGATAGGGATCGTTGATGGGTATGATCTTATAGAATATGATTTGAATTCTGAAACTGATATGGGAATGCATTCTGAGTTTTATTCTGATAATGTTACCGAGTTAGGTTATCCTGATGGGCAGGAATCTAAGAACTTTGTCATCGAAGACGGGACAGCGGAGGGGACGATAGCGGTCCAAAAAAATGCTGACATCGGAGAAGCCAGTTTTAATGTTTCACCTTCTGAAGGAAGCGAACCTGTAAGAGAACCGAAAATATCTTTGGATGGGGAAGAGATCTGGGGTTTTTCTGAATATTTCGGTCTCCAAGATGAGTTCGTCGAGGGGGAAGAAACAACTTTACAACTCGATGCAGGGGAAAGCGAAACCCGGCATGTGGACTTACCGGTATCTGAAGTGAAGAGTGCCGAGTTCATCGCAGTGAGAGACGAGATGGACGAACAGTACGAGCTTCGAGCTTTTATAGATGCTGATGTGTTCTGGGAAAGAATTCCAGAGGACTCTTACTCTAAGCCGGAAGAACTGATACCCATAAGTGACGCGAGATGCTTTGACTTCATAGACCACGAAGAAGGTCGTTTCGTGGTCAGGGGTTATCAGGACAGCAGTTTGAAGATCTATGACTTTCCGTCTGGAAATTTACTGAACAGCACGAACCCGGGGCTGAACAGGGCCACCGAGGTCGTAACTTTGGAGGGGTACGAGGATATCGTTCACGGTGTCGGTGCGTTCACGCCGGCGGGCGGAGGCGAATACTCTAGATTTTACTACGAACCCGAAACTGGGGAGATGCAACACGAGAATATGGAGTATCCTACTCACACGACCAACAGGATGTTGGAAGCCCATGATTTCACTGGTAACGGATTTGAAGACGTCCTTTCTGTAAGTTCTGACGAACTGATATTGAGCGAATCTGATGAAACAGGACCTTCAGAATTCGAAAAAGTGCACGAATTCTCTACGACTCCGAATGCTCTACAAGTTACACCTGAAGGTTCAACACTGGTCTCGTTCGATGACTCGATCAAGGTGTTAGAGTACAAAGAAGAAACGAATTTCACCCTTGAATACGAGGTAGAACTGCCTGAAGGAACGTCATGTAGGTTCTCGATAGGGATGGATTTCAACGGTGAAGAGCACCTGGATTTTGCAGTTCATACGTACAATGAAGAAGTCCTGATCTTGGAAGGAGAGGGAGATGGTAATTATATCCACGTTCAGACCATAGAACTGGATGAACGTTTGAGTCACATGGAAGCAGGGGACGGAACTCTAAACGGTTATGATGATCTATTCTTGATGGAACATGACTATGGAGATACGCTTATCTATCTTAATGAGGATGGGGATGAACTTGTCAAGGATCAAGAATTTTCTTTGGGGCGATGGGGAAGAGGTCTATCCCTACAAGATGTTCACGGGGATGGTGATCTAGACTTACTAATGCTCGATAGAAACGCACTTTACCTATCAACAAACAACCTTAACTGGCTCGAAGAGCGCGTCACCAACTTCGCAGGTGAGATCAACACCTACCTAGCGGATCAAGACCCAGTAGAAGACCAGTGGGGCAACGCCATGGTAGAGGTCCCACTCACCTTCACGTCTGAATACCCGGAAACCCTCACCCTTTCCAACCTAGCCATAGACTACAACTACACCGCACAGATAGACATAGCAGAACAGATAGAACAGTACACCGAACAAGCCGAGGCAAACCAAACCGGCTGGTACAACATACCCTTCGAATTCTCCGCAGAGACCGACGGCACCCTTTACGTAGAACTGGACATAGAATACGACGGTAGACCCCCGCTCCTCTCGAAGATCCCCACCTACACCGCCCGCAGGGCCCACGAGGAACACCTCATAGACCTCGATGACTACTTCTACGACCCGTTAGACCAACGGCTAACCTACTCAAT
>PUKQ01000200.1 GCA_003550565.1 Syntrophomonadaceae bacterium | reverse complement strand
AGTGATGCCACGACTAACTGACGCAGAACGCCAAGAACGAATTAACGCAATCAAGAAGCACCTGCCCAATGCCCCAGCGCAAACAAGCGCACGGCGGCGGCGTTGAGGGTGATAGACAAGGCGGTTCTGGAGGCGGCAGAGATTATAAGTCGAGACCTGAAGGAGGACTAAACAATGCAAAGCATCTACATAGCCGGGCCGCTGACAACGGCGGGATACCGCGAAGAAAATGTCAGGCAGGCTTGTCAAGTGGCAATGGAGTTCCTGGAAAAAGGGCATCCGGTATTTGTGCCACACTTGTATGAGGTTTTAGAAAGTGAGTGCCTGTTGAATATGTCACACGATGAATGGATGGATGCGATGTTGCCGTGGCTATATGCTTCAGATGTGATTGTGTTCTTGCCGGGCTGGGAACAGTCAGAAGGAGCGGTCATGGAATACCGGCGTGCCGTGGAGCTTGGCAAGGTGATTGTTATATACGAGAGATACTGCAAGGCGAGAGAGAGGATTTTTCTTACATGATACCATGATTTATGCTAAACGAGGCTTTGCAAACCCTGGGAGAGTTAGGTATCATAATGTATTTGAATATATGTTTGTATTTTCAAAAGGCAAGCCTAAGACTATTAATTTGTTGCGAGATAAGCCCAATAAAACCGCAGGACAATTAGAACATTGGGGAGATAACACCAAAAGACAAAAAGATGGAAGCCTGAAAGTAGGTGGCTCTAGTGGCAGAGGAGCTGAATATGGATATAGGTATAATATTTGGTATTATAACACTGGAAGACAACATTCAGCTGTTGATGATGAAGCTTTCCTGCATCCTGCTATTGCTCCCGAACATCTTGTTCATGACCATATAGTTTCATGGTCAAACGAAGAAGATGTTATTCTTGACCCAATGGTAGGATCAGGCACGGTTGCAAAAGTATCAAAAGCAATGAATCGTGAATTTATAGGAGTCGATAAAAACAAAGAATATTTAGAAGAGTGTTGTATTCCTAGGCTACAAAGAACGAACGTGGGAGATATAAATGCTATACACTTTCAAAAACAATCTCCTGCTATTCCTTGAATAAAAAACCTATAATGACAAAGGAGGAAAAAAATATGGCTAGTCTTCAATATCCTACCCCTACTATTGAGGAACCAAACGAGCAGCAGCTGATAGAATGGATGATAGATAGTGTATGTGAAGCTACGGATGGATGTGTTGTTGAACCTGATGGAGAATGTCCACATGGGCATCCTTCATGGTTAATTTATTATGACATGATTTAAAAAATTGTGATTCTCTCTTGACAACGGAGATAACAAGATTATAGTATCTATGCTAATAAAGGAGTTAAGGTGTTGATGATAGTCCGTACTTCTCAAATCAGGTACAAAGGTAATGATAGATTAGATATAACAGTTAAATCTGGTAATAAAGCATTTGCTCCTACTTGGGATATGGTGCGGGGAGTGAAGAGCGGTACGATGTCTCAGAGTGTTTATGCTGTGGCTTATATTAACATGTTAAATAAATCGTATATTTTTAATAAGGTAGAATGGGATAAATTACTCAGTATGGATCAGGTTACGTTGGTTTGTTATTGTCCTTCGAATACTTTTTGCCATAGGATATTGTTGGCAAAATATCTTGTGGATAAATTCGGAGCTGATTATGTTGGTGAAGTTAGTGTGAAATAATTGTGCTATAAAGGGATATTTTTTAGAAGGATTAAAGGATGTAATTTGTTATGGGTAGGAAGCCTAGAAGGTTAGATGAGAGAGTTAATTGGAGGGTAAGGAAAGGGACAGAATTAACTGATCCAGAAACTTATGAATTTTTGGGCGTGTATAAAAGGTTTCATTACCACGCTGATGATGTTGTGGATGTGGAGCTAAATACTGGGGAAGTACTTCCTGCTAATATGTTATGGGGCTATGAAACAGATATTGTTTGGGATGAGAGAGGTAGTGCGTTAATTGTGATGTTTATTATAAAGTTAACTTTTGATGAAGTGAAGACTAATCTTACTATTGAGGATTATGAAGATGTCGAATATTTTAGTTATGTTGCAGATGAAATAAGGATAGATCCTGAAGAGTTGCGAAGGAAAGTTGATGATATTATGAAAGAGGTAGAAGAAGATGTTGAATACATAATTAGAAGAGGTAAGGTTACAGAGCGGGAACTAGTTGCAGAAATGGGTGCGTATGTTTGGGACTTTTAACTTTGTTTTTTAATGTAGATATATTTAAGAAAAAGGGATGATAAGATGCTAGCGGATAGACAACAAATTAATTAGGAGGTAATTATTATGCGTAGGAAATTAGGAAGATTCAATGAAAGTCATAGATATAGAGGTGGAAGAAAGAAGCCAGAAGGTTATACGTATTACGATATAGAGGAAGATCCTACTGAGATATTAAGTGGGATGGGTTGGGAAGTTAGGATAGCTACAGAATATGATGATGATTTTGATAAGTATAAAGTTATAGTACGTTTAATTGATTTTGAGAAGGATGTACATGTAGACGTGTGGCATTTTGCAAGTAATATTAAAGAGGCTGATGATATTATCAGAGAAGTGGAAAAGGAGTTAAGTCGAGCTGGGTCTCTTGAAGGCGTATTTAATATATTAATGGATGATTTGCACTTTGACGATTATGAAGTATTGTGATGTTATTAAATCGAAATAAGATAACGAAGTGGGAATTAGTTGACAGTTTATTATAGAAAGGAGAATGATAAGATGCCAGTAAACAGACAACATCATCATCAGGTTCATAGAATAGCTAATAATACGAGGGATGCTACTGATATAGTTGAACTTAATCAACAGATAAGGCAACTTGCTAGTTTTTTATCTCATTTAGGAGATAGCATTAATGAACTT
>PUKQ01000232.1 GCA_003550565.1 Syntrophomonadaceae bacterium | reverse complement strand
ATAAGGGACGTTATGTTGTTTGGCCAGCGCCCTGGAGATCTTTTCCTCGCTGCTAAAGCCCAGTTCCTTTATGATCCCGCCCAGATGGGTTTTTTCGCCCAGCTTAGCCCTTTCAGCCTGGACCTCTAAAGCTTTTTGTAGCTGTTCCCTGGTAATAACTTTACTTCTAACCAGCTGTTCACCCAGGTAGTTTCCTTCATCGCTCACCGATTCCAGCAGCTCCTTTCTTTAGTTGCAGGCGCTTTGCTTCTGTATATTTTACTATAAAATGAGTTGATATTGAGAATATTGTGCTGTTCTTCTTTGATCCGGTTTACCTCCATGTCCGGTGTAATGATTGAGCTACCTGACCAGAAAAATATTTAAATTTGTTTATGCACATTGTTATTATGCAGTGTGTTATCCTATTCTATGCTTTCAACTTTAGTAAAAATGACGGCTGTCCTATCATGATAAACCGGCTCCCATTCTGAATGGGTATCTAAATAAATTGGCAGGGGGCCGCCTCTTCTTATCACAAATGATTTAATATTATACTTTTCAATTATACTTTGGGGGCACCTTGTCAATCGTTGCAAGGCCATATAATCATCCATTACACCCTCCCTGGTATATATGCTTTCTCTTGCATCGATGAAAACTTCAATACCATTGACCATAAGAAATCCGCCAAAGATGTAATCATTAAACATGTTTTCTTTAACTTCCGGGTTTTCTTGTAAATATTCAACAGCACCTGCCGGTACTGTTACATGCGGCGCTCTAAAGATATGCATTCGAGGCAGGTTGAAAATAATAAATGCGGTGAAAATAGCAAGTATACCTGCTAGCAAAATCGGTTTTAAGCGCATTCTGTCCATAAGCCATTGAGGAGTAAAGGCAGCAAAATAAGGCATCCAGAGCAGCAATGCGTAATGCGAAGCTCGAACCATGGTCAAAGAATAGAGAAACATGGCCCAAAACCAGAAAAATATCATCAATTTATCTCTATCTATAATTCTTGTCTTATAATAAGAAAATACTGCTCCATATGAAGCTATTATTCCGGTAAAACCAACAATAACGTATTGAAAAAATAATCTTGTATTATCTAAGTTAGGAGCTCTCCACTCCGATATGTATTGCGTACCTGGATTAGCAATACTGGAGACAGCACCAAATAAAGACATATCCCAAAGGTTAATCCCGTAAGGGTTGATAAGTGTGGCTAAAAAAGAAAGAGCCATAATATGCCATAAACGCCAATCTTTATATAATACAGTTCCAACGAGCGCTTCCACAAAAAGAAGGGCCAGCCCAAAGCGCACACTGGTTTGAATATTAACCCATAATAGGAAGATCAGGGGAATTAGATATATCAAACGAGAGTCGCGTTTAAAGCGAACCAAGTAAAAAATCACTGCAACAAAAGCAAATGTAAATACATAAGCCCTTGGCGTAGAGCTAAAATAAACTAAAGTCCACATACCAACTGCAAAAATCCATACCGCAATATTAGCTTTATTTAACCTTAAGCATAAGGCTAACATAACATATGCCGTAACAAGGTAGACCAAGACTAACATTACAGCAACACCATACATACCCCAGTAATAATCAATCATGAAGAGCGACCAGCAGAAAAGCCATGAATTAGACTGCCAGGGAAGCCCTTCTACAGTCCAAGAAAATGTTTCTACGGTTGGCACCGCCCCATGTTCGACTATCCATTCGCCCACAGCCAAAGACCAAAATTGATCACTGTCAATGTAATAGGTTCCCGTAACTTTTAATAACATACTGCTGACAACTACCAATAAAGGTACAAGGATGTAATAAGGAGTTATCGTATGTGTTTTTAATCCTGCTTCATTGCTCGAATCTGATGTTAAATACGCCACAGTTTTTTCATATATTGTTTTAAGCATCCTTTCCTCCTTCGTAAAACTTAAAGATTATATTGATCACGTAATCCACGCTTTCATCATTTAATTCCCGGTAAAGAGGCAGTCGTAACAATCTTTGACTTTCTTTAGAAGTAAAATTATCCTTACCGTTAAATCTTCCGTAAAATTTCCCCGCCTTTGAATTATGAAGCGGCACGTAATGAAAAACGCTGCGAACACCATTATTAGCTAAAAATTCCATTAAAGCGCTTCGCTCTTCCAAACATCTTGTCTTAATATAAAACATATGCGCATTATGTTTACATTCTTTTGGAATAATAGGCAGTTCCAATAATTCTTTTTGGGCAAGCGGGGTAAGCCCTTCATAATATCTTTGCCATAGCTTCAACCTCTTGCCGGTTATTTGGTCAGCTTCTTCCATCTGGGCATAAAGGAAAGCAGCCGTAATGTCGCTCGGCAGGTAGGAAGACCCGATATCCACCCAGGAGTACTTATCCACCTCACCCCTGAAGAACTGGTTGCGGTTAGTTCCCTTTTCCCGGATGATCTCTGCCCGTTCAATCAGCTGCAGGTCGTTAATCAGCAGCGCTCCCCCTTCACCTGATATAATATTTTTGGTTTCATGAAAACTTAAAGCGGAAAGGTGGCCGATACTGCCGAGCGGTTTACCCTTATAGGTGCACATGATTCCCTGGGCGGCATCTTCAATGACCAGCAGGTTGTGCTTTTCAGCAATGGCCATGATAGCATCCATCTCGCAGGCTACTCCTGAGTAGTGGACCGGGACAATGGCCCTGGTTTTTTCTGTGATTGCCGCCTCGATTAGCGATTCGTCCATGTTCATGGTATCGGGCCGGATATCTATAAATAAAGGCACACCACCTCTTAGAACAAATGCATTGGCGGTGGAAACAAAAGTATAGGAAGGCATTATGATTTCATCACCGGGTTTTATGTCGGCAAGCAAAGCTGCCATTTCCAGAGCACCGGTGCAGGAGTGGGTTAGCAGCGCCTT
>PUKQ01000210.1 GCA_003550565.1 Syntrophomonadaceae bacterium | reverse complement strand
TGAAATACAGCCTGAAATACAGCCTAATAAACCTGAGTAGCAATAATTATTTTATGTAAGGTAAACCGGGATAAAGAAATTAATTGTTTTTGGTAGGAGGAAAAGATAATATGGGTGAAACGAGAATATATTTGGATCACGCCGCCACTACTTTTTTGAGAAAAGAAGCTTTTGAAGAAATGCTCCCCTTCTTAAAAGAGCAGTACGGAAACCCTTCCAGTATGTACACCCTGGCAAGAGAGGCCAGGCAAGCAGTAAATACGGCCAGGGAAAGAACGGCTTCTGCCCTCGGCGCAGAAGAAGAAGAAATATATTTTACTTCCGGCGGCACGGAAGCCAATAACATTTCCATTCAAGGATTCATGAAGTCATTGGGCCGCAAGGGGCATATTATTGCCTCTGCAGTGGAGCACCATGCAGTCATGGATGTCTGCGAAGAGCTTACCCGGGAAGGCCATCGGGTTACTTATCTACCGGTAGATAAGTACGGCCGGGTAAACCCGGAAGATTTAAAACAATCTATTGCGGAGGATACCGCCCTTATTGCGGTAATGACTGCCAATAATGAAGTAGGTACTATTCAACCGGTCAAAGAAATCGGCGCCATTGCCCGGGAGAAAGGGATTGTTTTCCACACCGACGCTGTCCAGGCTGTGGGGCATATTCCAATGGATGTTAAGGAAATTAATGCCGATTTATTATCTTTTTCCGCCCACAAATTCAATGGCCCCAAGGGGGTCGGAGGATTATACGTCCGGCGGGGCCTTAAGATAATGCCCTTATTTAAGGGCGGCGCCCAGGAGAAAAAAATTCGCCCCGGCACCGAAAACGTGCCGGGCATAGTAGGTATGGGTAAAGCAATAGAATTGGCCACGGGAGATTTGCCGGGTAAAATGGATAAATTTTCGGAGCTCAGAGACTTTTTTATTGAAGGTTTACTGGCCATGGAAGGTGTAATTTTAAACGGGCATCCTACGCAGAGGCTGCCCGGCAATATAAATGTTAGTTTTACGGATATTGAAGGGGAATCAATTTTACTGAGCCTTGATTTGGAAGGAATTGCGGCATCCAGCGGTTCCGCCTGTTCCTCGGGAACCCTTGATCCCTCTCATGTACTGATGGCAATGGGGTTAGATCATCAAACCGCGCACGGATCGGTGCGATTTTCACTTGGCGAAGGAAATAACAGGGAAGAAATAGAATATGTCCTGGAGAAGCTAAAACCCATAGTGGCAAGATTGAGAGAAATGTCGGCGGTTAAAAACCGTTCCCGGTAATTATACCTGGGTTTTTGGCGGTAAGCAGGGAAAGGGGGAGAAGTTTTGTATAATGAGAAAGTAATAGAGCATTTTAACAACCCCCGGAATGCGGGGGAAATGGAAGATCCCTCCGCTGTGGGCGAATCGGGTAATTTTAAGTGTGGGGATAAGATGTTGATCTACCTCAAGGTCAGAGATGATATAATCGAGGATATTAAATTTCAAACCTTCGGGTGTGGGGCGGCCATAGCCTCCAGCAGCATGTTAACCGAACTGGTTAAGGGAAAAACCATCGACGAAGCTCTGCAGGTATCCAACAAGGACGTTGCCGATAACCTGGGAGGACTCCCCCCTGTGAAGATGCATTGTTCGAACCTGGCGGCGGATGCGCTCCATGATGCCATCAATAATTACCGCGGCGAGCAGCCACCCAAAGAAGAATAGTTCTCCTTCCCTTTTTGCGCCATGGGCATAAACTCGCCAAGCAACTACTGTAAATATTTTGTAGCTTCCGAAAGCTAAAAATTTTTCCCGCTATATTATTGACAAACAATTTATTAGATGTTAATTTGATAATGATAATTAGCACTCAAAAGACAAGAGTGCTAAAAAGTGAGGTTAGGTCATATGAGCTATGACTTAAATGATAGGAAAAAGCTATTATTAAAAACAGTAGTGCAAGAGTATATACAAACTGCCGAGCCGGTAGGCTCGAGGACTATTTCCCGGCGTTATGACATGAACCTCAGTTCAGCTACCATCAGGAATGAAATGGCTGATCTGGAAGAAATGGGGTTTTTAGAGCAGCCCCATACTTCAGCGGGGCGGATTCCCTCGCAAAGAGGATATCGCTTTTATGTAGATAACCTCATGGAAGAAAAACCATTAACTAATGAAGAAGAAGAGATCATAAGCAGAAGTATTATTAAAGCCAGCGAAGTAGAAAAGATAGTTTCCGAAGCGTCTCAAGTGCTTTCTTTAGTTGCAAAGCACACTTCTCTGGTTCAGGGGCCGCAGTTTCGGAAAAGTTCTTTTTACCAGATGCGCATCCTGCCATTGGATGAGAAAAAAGCGCTGGTAGTTTTGATTACTACCAACGGTTTTGTGAAAAATAAAGTTATTGAACTTCCGCAGTCCTTGTCAAAGGGAGAGCTGCAACAAGTAGTGCGGTACCTAAACAATAAGTTATACGGTTTAACCATTGATCAGGTAACGGACTCTCTGGTGAAAGAACTAAAAAGAGATTTGTTCCGGCGCATGGAGATATTGGAACAGGCCTTTATGCTGCTGGAAGAAAGTTTAACTGAAGATGAAAAAGTAAGAGTCTTCCTGGGGGGAACTACTAACATTCTTAATCAACCGGAATTTAAGGATGTGGAAAAGGTTAAGAACTTCCTTAATCTTTTCGAGCAAGAAGAACTATTACACTTTTTACTCCAGTGTGACGACCAATCGGGCCGGGAAGAAGGAAACCTTTTAGAAGTAAAAATTGGCAGCGAGAATCAATTGAAAGAAGTACATGAATGTACTCTAATTACTTCTACATTTAGCATCGGCAAACACAATCTGGGTAAAATTGGAGTATTGGGCCCTACCCGGATGGATTATCCGCGGATAGTTGCGGTAGTGAAAAGCCTGGCAAAGAAGCTTAATCAAGTTTTAGATATTTGAGGTCTAAACGATTAATTCTTTTATTTGAACATACTTATTATTTGGTTTATAATATGGACTTTGGGGCAAGGCAGGTGATAAGGCTTGGCGCGGGAGAATTTTGAGACAGGCAAAGGAAGCAAAGATTATGAAGAAAAATTTAAGCATACGCATGATAATAAAGAAATTAGCGGCGCCCAACAAGAAAACGACCGGAAAGATGCGCAAAATGAAAACAATATAAGGGAGTGCGGCGAAGATCATAAACAGAACGGAGGAAGTAAAAAGGAATTGAGCGAGGAAAAATCAGAAACAGAAAAGACAGAAAGCCCGGAAGAAGAAGCAATAAAAGCGGCAAATAGTTGTGAAACCGGTCATGAACAAGGAACAGAAGTAACAGAAACCGGGGATGAAAAAGAAGGGGAAGGTGGACTGCTGGAAGAAGAAACAGTAGATTCTTTAAAGGAAGAGCTGGCTCAATCACGCGCCAAAAATGAGGAAACGATAGATCTTTTGCAGCGGGTAAAAGCTGACTATGACAATTACAGGCGCAGGGCAGCCTCAGAAAAGGAGGAAGCCAAAAAATACGCCCTTTATGATTTCATGAGCGAGTTAATCCCGGTGATTGATAATCTGGAAAGAGCCCTGCAAGCTTCTAAGGGTGAAAATGTGCCTCAGTCTCACATAGACGGGTTGCAAATGATTTACAACCAGCTTATTCAATTGATGGAAAAGCAGGGAGTGCTTCCCATAAAAGCTGAGGGCAAAGTATTTGATCCCTGTTATCATCAGGCGGTAATGCAGTCTCATGAAAAGGGGTATGCGCCTAATACGGTAGTAGAAGAAATGCAGAAAGGTTATATAATGAAAGATCGGGTGTTGCGCCCCTCCATGGTAAAAGTAGCCATGGGTGAGGAGGCCGGTTCATGTGAGCAAGAAAATGAAGAACCCCAGAATTCAAACCGGAAGGAAAATGGGGAAGAGGAAGAAGAGGAAAAGTAGGAGAAATAATTGTTTTGAAGTACACCGGTTGGGAAAAGAAACCAGCTGGATGTGATAAAAGATTACCCAAAGAAATAAGTATACATAGAGGAGGGATTTTAATATGGGTAAAGTACTAGGTATTGATTTAGGAACAACTAATTCGGCTGTGGCGGCAATGATCGGTGATGATTCCGAAATTATCCCGAACGCCGAAGGAAGCCGATTAACACCCTCAGTAGTGGCATTTAGCAAGGATGGTGAAAGATTAGTCGGGGAGGTTGCCAAGCGGCAGGCTATTACAAACCCGGAAAGGACTATTTCTTCTGTTAAAAGGCATATGGGCACCGATTACCGGGTGGAAATAGATGATAAAAAATATACCCCTCAGGAAATTTCGGCCATGATACTGCAGAAGCTCAAAACGGATGCGGAAAATTACCTGGGTGAAAAAGTGACCCAGGCGGTTGTTACCGTCCCCGCATATTTTACGGATAGCCAGCGTCAAGCTACCAAAGATGCGGGTAAAATTGCCGGTTTGGAAGTGCTGCGGATAATTAATGAGCCTACGGCAGCATCCCTGGCCTATGGCCTGGATAAGGGCGAAGATCAAAGAATAATGGTGTTTGACCTGGGAGGCGGTACATTTGACGTTTCCATCCTGGAATTAGGCGAAGGAGTTTTTGAAGTTAAAGCTACCAGCGGTAACAACAAGCTTGGGGGCGATGACTTTGATGATTGCGTAGTGAACTATGTGGCCGAAGAATTTAAGAAAGGGCATGGCATCGATTTAAGAGAAGACCGCATGGCTCTCCAGAGGTTAAAGGAAGCAGCGGAAAAGGCCAAAGTAGAGCTCTCTAATGTTACTAACACCAACATTAACTTGCCCTTTATTACGGCTACCCAGGAAGGGCCAAAACACCTGGATATTGATCTAACCAGGGCCAAGTTTGACGAACTCACTTCTCACCTGGTGGAGAAAGCCATGGGGCCCACCCGTCAGGCGCTTTCTGATTCCGGCTTGAAGCCGGAGGATATAGACAAGGTAATCCTGGTGGGAGGTTCCACCCGTACCCCGGCTGTCCAGGAAGAGATCCGTAAACTTTTAGGAAAGGAACCACACAAGGGTGTTAATCCCGATGAAGTAGTAGCCATGGGAGCTGCCATTCAGGGCGGAGTATTGGCCGGAGATGTCAAAGACGTGCTCCTGTTGGATGTTACTCCCCTCTCTTTAGGAATTGAAACCCTGGGTGGCGTATTCACCAGGCTCATTGAAAGGAATACCACGATCCCCACTTCCGCCAAACAGATTTTTTCCACAGCCGCCGACAACCAGACCAGCGTGGAAATACACGTTTTACAGGGAGAGCGGGAGATGGCCGCGGGCAACAAAACCCTGGGCAGATTTATGCTTGATGGCATACCGCCTGCTCCCAGGGGTGTTCCTCAGATAGAGGTATCCTTTGATATTGACGCCAACGGCATTGTGAATGTTTCCGCCAAAGACCTGGGAACCGGAAAAGAGCAGAAAATTACCATTACCGCATCCAGCGGTATTGATGACGATGAAATAGAGAAAATGGTAGAAGAAGCGGAAAAACATGCGGAAGAAGACCGCAAGAAAAAAGAACTGGTAGAAGCGCGCAACAATGCTGACTCCCTTATCTATAATACGGAAAAAACATTAAATGATCTCGGCGAAAATGTAGATGAGGCCAAGAAGGAAGAAATCCAAAAGGCAATTGAAGAATTGCGCCAGACCATGGAAGGTGAAGATAAGGAAGCAATTGATCAAGCTTCTGAAAAACTTACAGGCTACTTGCACGAGCTTTCTGCCAAATTGTATGAGCAGGCGCAGCAGGCTGAAGGCGCAGAAGGTGCGGAAGGCGCGGCAGCCGGAGCTGCGGGCGAAGAAGAAAGTGAAGGTTCGGAGGAAAATGTAGTAGATGCAGATTATGATGTGAAAGATGACGATCAGGAAGAAAGCGCGAAATAAAAAATTTCGGGATTATAATAATAAGTAAGAGGGTTGATAGGAATGCCAGAGAAGGATTATTACAAAATACTTGGCGTAAGCAAAGACGCCGGTGAAGAAGAAATAAAAAAAGCATACCGCAAGCTGGCCCACAAGTACCATCCCGACGTTAACAAGGGGGATGCCGGTGCGGAGGAAAAGTTCAAAGAGATCAAAGAAGCCTATGATGTACTCTCTGATCCGCAAAAGAGAGATAGGTACGATCGCTTTGGCACGGCTGATGAACAATTTGCCGGATTCGGCGGTTTTGGTGGAGGCCGGCAGGGAGGTTTTGAAGGCTTTTCCGGAATGGGATTTGAGGACATCTTTGACGCTTTCTTTGGCGGAGGATTCCGGCAGGGCCGTTCTCAGGGGCCACGGCGCGGCAATGACTTGCGTTATGACCTGGAAATAACCCTGGAAGAAGCCTATCATGGGGTGAATAAAGAGGTCGTCATCCCCCGCACGGAAAATTGTTCTGATTGTGGGGGCAGTGGTGCCAGGAAAGGCTCTTCTCCGGAAGTCTGTTCGGTCTGCAACGGCGCGGGGCAAGAGCAGACTGTGCGTAATACGGCGTATGGCCGCTTTGTAAATGTTCAGACCTGCCGAAGCTGCCGCGGAGCCGGTAAAGTTATCCGGGATCCATGCCCGAAGTGCCGTGGTGAAGGACAGGTAGTGCAGGAACGGCGCCTGGATATTAAAATACCGGCAGGCTTTGATACCGGTATGCGCCTAAAAGTGAGCGGTGAAGGTGAAGCCGGTTATCGGGGAGGCCCCCAGGGAGACTTATTCGTTTACGTAACTGTGCGGAAGCATAAATTGTTTAAGCGGGACGGAAGCAACCTCATCTATGAGCTTCCCGTTAGCTTTACCCAGCTGACTTTGGGAAGTGATGTAGAGATACCCACCATGGAAGAAGAAACAGTACTGCATATTCCGGAGGGGACTCAGCCGGACCAAGTATTCCGGTTAAAAGGAAAAGGAATGCCCCAGGTGAGAGGATTTGGCAAAGGTGATCTGAAAGTTAGGTTAAAACCCCAGGTGCCCAAGCGCCTTAACAAAGAGCAAAAAGAGGCTCTGGCCGAATTTGCCCGCTTAAGCGGCGAAAAAATCTCGGATGACGGCAAGGGTTTTGTAGATCGCGTGAGAGAAGCCTTTGGTGGGGGCAAATAACCCCCACCTTTATTTTTGGTGTTTTGGAGGAAATAATTCCAGCCTGAAATTACTCTTGTGGGGAGGCCGTTCATGAGTTCATGGCCACGTTTTTTTATTTGGGGCCAACACCCGTTGCAAATAGGAAGCGAGTACAGTTTATCTGCGGCAGACAGCTACCATGCCTTTAAAGTGTTACGCCTCCGGAAAGGCCATCGAGTAGAAATAGCCGATGGAAAAGGAAATTCTTTTCAAGCTCTCCTAACCGGCGCGAAGAAAGATGAGGTTGTTGTATTATTACTGGAAGATAATCTATTCCAAAGTAACGAACCTATTACGGAAATAAACCTGGTGCAGGGACTCCTTAAAGGAGGCAAGATGGATACGGTTATCCATCAAGCCGTAGAGCTCGGCGCAAGCCGTATTTACCCCTTGTTGACGGCCCGCAGTGTCCCTGATTTGTCCCCCAAAAAAATAGATGCCAAAATCGAGCGCTGGCAAAAAATTGCCCGGGAAGCAGCGGCCCAAAGTAAACGCAGTGTCATTCCCTCGGTGGAATACCCCCTTTCCCTTACTCAATTAGTTGAAAAACACTGTCTGGAAGGCGAACTGACTTTTGTGTTTTGGGAAGGTATCAAAGACCAAACAATAAATTTTGGCATAGATAACGAAAACCCGCAGCCAAAAACGGGGCATCCGGCACAGCCGCCTCAACATACACCGCAAGATTCACCCTCCCGGTCACCTCAATTTTTATCACAGCCATCGGCGCAGTCAACATCACACCCGTCATCTTCATCAAGGTCCTCTATAACAGTGATTGTAGGCCCTGAAGGCGGATTTTCCGCGGAAGAGGTGCAGTATTTGGAGCAGCGCAAGGTGCGGATGGCAGGATTAGGACCCCGCATTTTACGCGCGGAAACTGCCGCTGTGGTTGCTTTGACACTGATACAGTCCCGGCTGGGTGATTTGCATTAACTCTGAACACTGTGTGTTAACTTGTTAACTTATTTACTTTTTGAACACTGTGTGTTAACTTGTTAACTTATTTATAATTTCGAAGCTCCGGTTGACCGGTCTTAGACTTGACCGGCTGCGTTACCTTGCTTATGGAGAGGAGGAATGGCGATTTCTCTTCCACTTATGCTATCGTTTAGAAGTGGGAGTATCTTCGCCCAAACAAGATGAAAACAGCGGCGTTTGCCACCCTGGGGTGCAAAGTAAATTTTTATGAGACGGAGGCTTTAATAGATCTTTTCAACCGAGCTGGATATGCCATCACAGACTTTAATAACCCGGCTGATGTGTACATCATCAATACCTGCACCGTAACCCATTTAAGCGATCGTAAATGTCGCCAGTTAATACGCCGTGCCCGCAGAAAATCTCCGCAAGCAATAATCGCCGTGACCGGTTGCTACGCGCAGGTCTTTCCGCAGGAGTTGGCCCAAATTCCCGAAGTAAATTTAATGGTGGGCACACACAACCGGCAGGAATTTCCCCGCCTTGTGGAGGAAGCAAGTCCCGGAGCAAAGCTGGAAATGGTACATCCCTATGAAGAATCGCCGGCATTCGAAAGGCTCAGTTACCGAGCTAATCGCAGTAGAACGAGGGCATTTTTAAAAGTGCAGGAAGGATGCGAGCAGTACTGTAATTATTGCATAGTACCCCTGGCTCGTGGCCCTGCCCGTAGTGCCCCCCTTGAGGATGTTTTGGTTGAGGCGCGGCACATAGCTGCCGCCGGTTACCGTGAAGTTGTTATCACCGGTATCCGCCTGGGTATGTACGAAGATAAAGCGGCAGGCATCAAACTCGGCGGCCTCTTAAAAGAGATAGAAAAAGCTGCCCCTGCTCTGGAACGTATCCGCCTTAGCTCATTAGAGCCTTCCGACTTTGATGAGGAGCTGGTCCACATAATTGCTTCCTCGCAAAAAATTTGCCCTCACCTGCACATACCTTTGCAAAGTGGAAACGACTATATTTTGAAAAAAATGAACCGCCCGTATAATACCCGTGAATACCGGGAACTGGTGCAACACTTGCGGCAGTTGATGCCACATCTGGCCCTGGGCACTGATGTTATGGTGGGTTTTCCGGGAGAAACAGCGGAACACCACCGCCGGAGCTATGAGTTTCTGAAGGAAATTTCTTTTAGCCGTTTACATGTGTTCAGGTTTTCCCCCCGTCCGGGAACCGCAGCAGCTGAAATGGAAAACCCGGTAGATCCTCTTACCCGGGAAGAACGGTGGCACGAGATAAATGCCCTGGGACAACAAATGGCCCGCCGCTACCGTGAGAAATTCTATGGTGCCGAAGTAAAAATTTTGGTGGAAAAAGCTAATAGTGACGGCCACGTCAATTACTTAGAGGGATTTACCGCCCATTATTTGCGCGCCAGGGCAGTATATGACGGGCCTGAGGCATTCCCGAACCGAAAGGGCCGTGAGAAACCTGAAGCATTTCGGGAGTGGAAAGGCCATGATGGCCCTGAAGCGCCCCGGGACTGGAAAGGCCGTATGGCATTAGTAAAAATTGAAAGTGTGCGGGAAGAAATATTAGAAGGAAAGTTCCTGCTTGAGAAATAGTTTTTTCCTTTACTGCTCTCCATTGCCTTCCTTCCTTCCTCTTCCCCTTCACTTTTTCTTACTCACCCTTATCCTCTTCATCTTCAATTTCGATGGCGTCAGCCAGTATCTGCTGCACATCCTTTATTATATTGGCAAATCTGTACTCCGCTTCAATAAAGTTTTTGACAATAAGGTTGTTTTGGGCAGCTTCCGCCATTTTATTAAGCTTTTCTTCTTTGTCGGCAGGTACTTCCTCTCCTTTTGCCTGATACTGCTGAACTTCTAACTGAAGGTTGCGGAAATCGTTGAAAATGTTGTTAGCAGTAGAATCGTTCTGCAGTTGACGGTATGCCTGTAAAAAATTATTATATTCCGCCGACTTTTTTATAGCCGATGCCAGTTGATGTGCTGCATCATGAGGATTCATCTTAAAACCTCCCCTTTCTTTTCAAATATTATCATCTTAAGGCAACCTTTTTTCAATCTCATTATAAATTATGGGTAGCACCCCTTTCTTGTATGCAACCTTATAGATTAAAAAGGCAAAAAGTGAGACAGTGAAGATGATATTTGATAGAATCACTATATTGCAATTATAACTAAATAAGCCCGGCTTATGCAAGGCAAAGGGCCTAATTCCGAATTTACAGTGCTATTGGCAAATAAAGTTGGGATAATTAAATTGGGAAAAAGAAAACTACCGGGAGGAGAATTATTTGTAAAAACTTATTAATTTAAATCAAAAATTGGGAGGTTGTCCATTTCAAGGGAATATTTTTAAACCGGGCAAATGGCTGAATTTTCCCATCTCTTTTCAAGAAGCAGGTATTATGTTAAAATTATAGAAGTAAATGTATTAATGTAAAGTAATGCCTAATGCATGTTTTTTCCCTTATTTATTTGGGAAAGCTTTAGTTTTGAAGGAGGAAAGGGCTGTTGTCAGATTGCTTATTTTGCAATATTATTGAAAAAAAAGCGGATGCGGATATAGTCTATGAAGATGAAGACATTATAGCATTTAAGGATATCAATCCGGTAGCGCCTGTGCACCTGCTCATAGTTCCGCGGAAGCATTTTGACTCCATTCTGAGTATTGGTGAAGAAGATGCTTATTTAGTGGGAAGGCTTCACTTGGTAGTAAATAAGTTAGCCGGCGAATTTGGCCTTCAAGAGCGGGGCTTTAGAATAGTTATAAATTGTGGTGAAGAAGGCGGGCAGGCAGTTTTGCATTTGCATTTTCACTTGATTGGTGGAAAGCCGCTTTATCATAATATTGCAAAAGGACGAGGGGTGTAAGTTATTATTAGCAAGCTATCAGCCCTTCTTTTAATCAAGTTGCCGGAGGGGGGATATAAATGACCGAGATAAAAGTGGGTAAAGACGAGACTTTGGATAAAGCATTAAAGAGATTTAAAAAACAATGTGCTCGAACCGGTGTTCTTGTAGAAATTCGCAAAAGAGAGCACTATGAGAAGCCCAGTGTGCGTCGTAAGAAAAAGTCAGAAGCAGCTCGCAAAAGAAAGTATTAAAATATTACATAACCGGTATATTACTTGGAAGAGCAAAGCTGCGAAAAGTGGATATGAGATGTGTGTAATGTAAGTTTAAGGGATTTAATATAAAAAGGCAGGGAAGACGATGCTCTCTGCCTTTTTACTAACATTGGCCGAAAAATTAGCTTTTTGCCCTGATCATTAGCATAAGAATGAACATTACATATTGGGGAAGATAGCAGCAAAAATGTATGGTAAAACAAGCAAAAGTAAGGTATAGTTAATATAGAAATAAAAATACGGGCAATACGTCCAAAATTAGCTTTTTATTGAAAGTGAAAGTGAAAGTGAAAGTGTTTGATAAAAAAAGGGTTTAGCTATTAAAAGGCGAGAGAAAGAAAAAACTGGATCCGGGTAAAAGAAAAGAAACAGAAAAAAAGATTAAGGTAGGGGTAAAACTTAAAAGTGATTGTTCTTAATTGCCCCCGCTGTTAAAGGAGGTTTTACAGCTTTTTGGAAGACACAGTAACGCAAAAAATAATATTGGAAAAAGATGAAGAGTCTTTATCGCTTCTGGGAAGATTTGACGAGCACCTTAATCTGGTGGAAAAATATTTTGACGTCCGGCTAATTCCGGAGGGACATGAGTTAATACTCGAAGGTGAGAAAGAAGAGGTCCAGAAGTTATTTTTTTTATTGCAAGAACTTGTTGCTGTTATCCGCAAGGGGCATTATATTACAGCCAATGATGTGGAATATGCGCTCCGATTAACCCGGGAAGGTCGAGTGGAAGAAGTGAGAAATATATTTACAGATGTAGTCCTCGTCTCCGGAAGAGGTAAGCAGATCAAACCAAAAACAAAGGGGCAAAAAAAATACCTGGAAGCCATGCGCAAAAATGATATAGTGATTTCCATCGGGCCTGCCGGCACGGGAAAAACTTACCTTGCCCTGGCCAAGGCCATAGATGATTTAAGGAATAAATTAGTGCAGCGGATCATTTTAACCCGCCCTGCCGTGGAAGCAGGCGAGCATTTAGGTTTTTTGCCCGGTGATTTTCAGGAAAAAGTTGATCCTTATTTGAGGCCTATCTATGATGGCCTGTACGAATTATTGGGGGTAGAAACTTACCAAAAGTACAAGGAAAAAGGCATAATAGAGGTTGCTCCCCTTGCTTATATGCGTGGGAGAACTCTTGATGATTCGTTTGTTATCCTGGACGAAGCGCAAAATGCTACTCCGGAACAAATGAAGATGTTTTTAACTCGGCTTGGATTTGAGTCTAAAGCGGTTATTACGGGTGATATAACCCAGGTAGATCTTCCCAAAGGACGTTTTTCGGGATTGGTTCAAGCTCCGGATGTGCTCGGGGGCATTGAAGGAATTGCCATTTTTTACCTCAGCGAGGAAGATGTGGTCAGGCATCCTTTGGTGCAAAAAATTATCGAAGCCTATGAAACTTATAAAAACGAGCGCAACCCTTAATAAATCATCCCTATTCTTTTTTAAAAATGGGAATAAAATTTAAAGGAGTATATACATGGCAAATTTTGATATATTGCCTATGTTTTATACAGAAAAATATAGTTGAAAAAATAAAGGAGTATATGCATGGCAGGTTTTGATGCCTTAAAGGAGTTTTGGCCTAAATTAAAAAATTTCTTTGCCCACTTAAAAACAAGGCGCATTATTATAAGTGCGGTTATCTTTATAGTTATTTACGCCCTTTTGGCGGCAATGATTGTCCCCTTCAGAGTAGACATTGAAGAGGGGAAACCCAGCCCTACAACTGTTTATGCGCCTCGTGATATGGAAGATGAGTATGCCACGGAAGAACGTCTGGAAGAAGCGGCTGAAGAAGTGCAGGAAGTTTATACTCATGATCCTGAGGTTTTGGATACCGCCCTTGAAAAGGTGGATAATTTTTTTGAAAAGCTCTTTACCCTAAGAGGGGATGAAGAGAAGGAGGAAGAGGAGAAAATAGAAGCATTACAGGAGTTTTTAGAAGAAGAAACTGCAGAAGATGTTCTGGCCGAGGCATTGCAGACTAGCAGAAGCAACCTGAATGACTTGATAAATCGCCTGGAATCTCTTTTGCATGAAGTTCTTGCAGAGCAGGGAGTTAAAGCCGAAGGATTGGAAACAGCAAAAAGGCAGGTCCGGGAAGAAATAAGCGGGTATATTTTTAGCGTTGAATTAAGAAGGATGGCAGAAAAGCTGGTAGAACCG
>PUKQ01000199.1 GCA_003550565.1 Syntrophomonadaceae bacterium | reverse complement strand
GGGAGCATTGATGATCTCTATGGACATTCGCCACCCCGACATTCTACATTTTATATGGTCTAAATCTAGACCTCAAGATGTATTTGGTAAAGATGCTCTAACAGGTAAAATTCCTGATGTGTTTGGTGCTAATATCTCAGTAGCTATCACTGATGATTTCATGGAAGCTGTTAAGAAAGATGAATTCTGGGATTTTAAATACCCAGATAGAGATGCTGATCCTGAGAAATATGACAGAGAATGGGATGGAGATTTTGACCGATGGACTGGGGAATGGAAACTCTATCATTCTCTTCATGCTAGATCTGTTCTTTATCAGATAGCTGCTGCTGCTTGGACTTCTGGTGATCCAGGAGTTATTTACATGGACACTGTTAAAAGATTAACTCCTGGTTCTTATCTACATTCAAGCCTTGTTCCTCATGGTAGTAATCCTTGCTTCCCTTCTAATACACTTCTATTGGATGGAGATAAGCTCAGGCGTATTGACTTCCCTAATCCTGAAACATGGACTTCATGGAAGACTGGTGTGAAGGAAGTGTGGGAGTTTGATACAAGTATAGGTTTGAAGTTTAGGTGTACCCCTGACCATAAGATTATGTTAAGGGATGGGAGTTTTGTTGAGGCTAAGGATTCTATAGGAAGAGTATTATACCCTTTAGGGGATTTTATTAAGCCAACACCAACTGTCAAGGATGAAGAGGCTGTATTGGCAGGATTTCTTTTTGGAGATGGTTATTTATCAGGGAAACAACAAGGAGTTTCTGTTAAGTTATCCCCTGATAAAGAACCTGAAGTATATGAAATGTTAAGAGATTGGGGATTCTCACAATCTGAAAATAAAGAATGGGGAGTTACCTTCTACCTGAATAAACAATTTCTTCCACAAAAGGTTGTTTCAATTTTAGGTAAACCTTGTTTGGATAAAGAAATTCCTCTTGATATTATTACTTCAGATTCTTCTTATGTCACATCATTTTTAAGAGGTCTATTTGAGGCTAACGGTTCATGTAATGTTAATGGCCAAATTTCATATAAAACTATTTCTCATAAACTGGCTACACAGATTCAGCTTTTGCTTAGGTCATTAGGGATTGATGCAACTATATCTGCTAATATTGAAAAGAAAATTGAGTGGGATAATGGGAACTACACTTCAAAACCTTCTTACAATATACAGATTCCTCCCAGATGTGGATGGAAGTTCAAGGAGGTGATAGGATTTCTCTCTGAGAGAAAGACAAAGAATATACAGACTTATAATAAAACAACAAAATCCGTAACCATGGTAACAGGGTATTCTGTTATCGGTGAAGAAGAAGTATGGGACTACCGCATGAAGGAGGGAAATCCTTGGAACTTTTGTGGTGGAATTGTAGCTCATAACTGTGGTGAACAGATGCTCCCTCCTTATGGCAACTGTCTACTTGGAGCATTAGTTCTTTGTAATTATGTTATTAATCCTTGGTCTGATGAAGCTGAATTTGACAAGGCAACTTTTCTATCAGAGCTTGATAAAGCTGTTGAATTCTTAAATGAAATGTCAGATATCAATGAAGGATTACATCCATTACCAGAACAAAGAGTAATGGATGAAGATTCTAAAAGAATTGGTTTAGAGTTTACAGGACTAGCTGATTGCCTAGCTATGTTAGGAATGAAATATGGGGATGAACAGAGTATTGCGTTTATATCTGATCTCCTTAGACTGAAAGCTATTCAAGAAATTAAAACTTCTAATAGAATAGCTAAAGAAAAAGGATGTTGTTATCATCTTCAAACTCCTGAAGAAAGAAATAATTTTCTTGATAGTCCCTACATCAAAGAGCTTGATCTTTCAGATGAGATTCAAGACCAAATAATGTTACATGGTTTAAGGAATACAGCTTTTAATACAGTGGGTCCTACTGGATCACTATCTATTGTAGCAGGTAATTGTAGCTCAGGTGTAGAACCTATCTATGCTATGGGTTATAAGAGAACTACAAGATTGTCTGATGAACCTTTTACTTTCATTCATAGACCTGCTCTTGAATGGGCTAAGGAGGAATTTTTAAAAACAGGACTTACTTATTCAGTTGAAGAATTAAAAAAGAAACTTAATTATGTAGAGAGTTATGAATTAAGGTGGAGTGATAGGATTAGAGTACAGTCTACTGTACAAAGATATACAGATTCTTCTATTAGCTCTACAATTAATCTCCCTGAAGATTGTACTCCTGAAGATATATTTGCTATTTATGAAATGGGATGGGCTTATCAACTAAAAGGAATAACTGTATTTAGAGATGGTTGTAAGAAAGGAGTGTTAGAAACTACTGAAAAGAAACCTGAAAGAAAGGAGGGAACTCTTTATATTAGGAGTTTACTAGATATAGAGAGAGCTGAAAGACATAGGGTATTTTGGAAGGGAGCAAAGCTTTATATAACCATCAGTTTAGATGAAAACGATCATCCCTTGGAAGTATTTGTTAAGCTTCCAAGAGAAGCAGGAGGTAATGGAGAGGGATATTATAGAGAAGAACTCTATCAAGAGAAGACTAGTTTATGGGACACAATAACTAGACTTGTCACTGCTCAACTAAGATCTGGAATGCCTTTAGAGTATATTATTAAACAGCTTGACAAGGGTAGCTACACTCTAACAGATGCAGGAGCAGTGTTAAGTAGAATTCTAAAGAAATATCTCTTTCAACTTAAGGAGGTTGAACAGGAAGAAACAGGAATAGGAGATGAATGTCCTGAATGTGGGGAGATGTCTTATATCTATACAGGAGGTTGTCCTGTGTGTCAGAAATGTGGATATAGTAATTGTGGGTGATTATGAGTGATCCTAGAATATGGCAAATAGAACAAGAGATGAGAAGACAAGAAATGGATGAACAAAAACAAGGAGGAAATATGAAAACTATTCTAGATGAAATGGGGATAAAAGTAGATGTTATGGATATGGAAG
>PUKQ01000014.1 GCA_003550565.1 Syntrophomonadaceae bacterium | reverse complement strand
TGAGCTTATCCGGGCGAGTCAGCAAAATGGGTGCTCCTTTCATGGCAGCGGGGCCGGATGCAGCTACCGCATCGGGAAATTCCAGGCCCGTGGTAAGAAAAACCGTTGCGGGGTTATCAGCTACTTCTTCCGCTATTTTAACTGCCGTGTCAAAGCGGCCTTCACCAGCAAGCCGTTCTACTCCATAGCCCTTAGCGTCCAGTTCACCGGCCACCTTTTCCGAAACAGCAGCATCGCCGCCCAGGACGTAAACAGTGTCACCTTCTATTAAAAGGCGGTCGATTTCATCTCTAGTTTCATCGGGGAGTTCATCTGAGCGGGTAAGAAGAAGAGGTCCGCCCTTTGCATAGGCCAGGGGAACCCCGGCTAAGGCATCGGGGAAGTCCAGGCCCGTGGCAAGGACCACCGCTTCGGCTTCATCTTCAAAAGACTCTTTGCTGATTTCCACCGCCGTGGCAAAACGGCCAAGACCGGCAAGGCGCTCTGTGTGGAGATCGGGAACCACCTGATACAAATAAAAATTATCATCATCATCAGCTACTGCCAGCTTTTCGCTGTCCGGGCAAAAAGAAAGATCTCTGACCCTATTGTCGTGTGGTAAACCATATAAAGGCTCCGACCAATCATCTGTATCAAAGATTACAACTGCATCGCTGGCTCCATAGGCAAAATAATTGCCATCGGGGGAGTAATCCATAGATTCCACTATGCCTGTATGAGTGGTCAGCTCTCTATCCATTTCTAAATTACCATTAGCCAGGTTAAAAAAGTAAATTTTATTTACTATATCGGGAGCTTTTACCGCCAAAGTACCATCGGGAGAAAAGCTCAAAGGATTAGTCCCCCCACTTTCTTCAAACTCATGAGTATAAACTAACTCCTGGTTTTCCATGTCAAAAAGTAGCACTTTGCCATCATAAAAACCGGCTGCTAAATATTGGCCATCAGGGGAGAAGGCTATATCATTGACATAGCGAGCTTCGTCTTCATGAACAGCCACTTCTTCAAACTCTCCACCATTATCTGCTTCCCATATCCGGATAGTAGCTTGGTCCCACCTGGCAGTTGCCAATCTCTCACCGTTCGGCGCAAATACTACATGAGTCTGGCTTCCGGCAAGAGACTGTATCCACGTCTGATCTTCCGCATCAATAATTCCATCATTACCGCCTCCTACCAGGGCCAGCATGGAACCATCCGGCGAGTAATCCATACCGCTGGTTTCCAGTTGGTCTTGTAGTTCAGCGTCTTCATCACTAAAAAAAATCTCCCGGTCTTCAACAGAGAACAATTCAAGTACATTTCCACCCACAGCTATGGTCTCCCCATCAGGAGAATAAGCCAGTTCATCAACTTCATCATAATCTCTTTCAAAGAGCAATTTGGGCTCCCATAATACCTCGTTTTCCTCATCAGCATTTGCCAGGCTATGGGCGAAAACTCCTGCACCAACCATCATTAAAGCAATCACGATTATGACTGCCTTCCCCGAGAAACTGCCTGCTTTCATAAAACCCCTCCTTACTAAGAATTAGACTAAAAACTTAAAAAAAACTACAAAACTAAAAGAGATTTGGCAATTAATTGCTAAATTTCTATATCAGCTACCATAATTTTAAATATGACCCTTGTCAAGTAAAACATAGGGAATACATATTGGCATAAGCGAAAATTTAATGTAAATTTAACTTTCAAGTATAAAAAACAGCTATTTTTAAACAATTTCGAGATATTTATAAAAACAATCAAAAAATGCCGTGTTTTCACTAGCACACTTTTTTCCCTATACTATAAAACTAAATAGCAATCATTCCGCCCATCCCTTCCAAATTTATAATAAAGGAAGTTTTCTTTATATCTCTCAATAATTTGTGTCAATGTCAAGGCCTGACACCTTTTTTAAAAGATCGGCAAATGTATCTTTTCTCAATTCTTTCATCAAACCCTCCTGCGCTCTGGAAAGTATATTCCTCACCCGGCAAAAATTTTTATTGGGGCATTCATAGCCATTTGCCAGGCACACATTTAAAGCTATTTTGCCCTCAATTGCCTCTATCACATCCGCTATAGTAATTTTTTCCGGCGGGATTAACAATTTAACCCCGCCCTTAGCCCCTCTCTGGCTTTGCACGATACCGGCCCTGGCAAGGACCTGCGTGGTCTTTTTTAGAAAAAATTCAGGTATATCTTGCCGTCTGGATATAGTTTTAGCCGAAACATTTTCTCCATAGTGGATAGAAAGCTCAAGGACCATTTTAATAGCATACTCGGATTGCCTTGTTATCTGCACCTTTATCAACTCCCCTCCTTATTATGCATTATTCGCTTCCTTTAAAGATTCACTTTAGTTTAATGAATTACTACTAAATATTTATAATTATTAAACTTCGCTTTGTTCCCGGATAGAACCATCCACACTTACAACTATCTTGTAAAGTTTAATATTTTTTCCGGAATTTTGCACTGCTTCCTGAACCAGGCGAACCAATCCTCCACAGCAGGGAACCTCCATAATAGCCATTGTAATCGAATGGATATCATTGTTTTTAAATATCTCCGTCAGCTTCTCCAGGTAAGCTGAAGTATCGTCAAGCTTGGGACAGCCGACAAGGAGGGCTTTATCTTTTAATATTTGCCTGTGAAAACCGGCATAAGCAAACGGAACACAGTCGGCAGTGATCAGAAGCTCGGGGTTGCGTAAAAAAGAGGCTTCCGTGGGAACCAGGTGTAGCTGCACCGGCCAATTAGACAGCTCAGAATACTGTTCTTCATGCTCTTCATATACTTCTTTTTTGTCCGTCTTTCCGGAAGGGGAAAGTTCCTGAGGGGGACAGCAGGGAGAAACGGCAGCTCCTTCTTTGTTTTCCTCCTTTTTATTGCTATTTCCCCCGGTGGCACCTTCCTTTTCACTCATATTGGCCAGGTGTTTTTCCACCGCTTCCTGATCAAAAGGTGCCGCTTCTCTTTCTACAATAGAAATAGCTCCCTGGGGGCACTCACCAAGGCAATCTCCCAGTCCGTCACAGTAAACTTCGCTAACAAGCTTCGCCTTGCCATCAATAATTTGAATAGCTCCTTCGGCACAAGCCGGAACACAAAGACCGCAGCCATCGCACTTTTCTTCATCAATATGAATTATTTTTCTTTTTTGCGTTTTACTCATTATCATCTAACTCCTTTCTGTATATTCGTATTTGTTTTTTAAGTTCTCTTTAATTCCTTCTGCTATCTGCGGAGGAAGTTCCCCTGTTTCACGCATTTCCTCGACAACTACCCATGCTTTCTCTTCACCTTTTGCCCCCGCTATGGCATTAAAATAAATAGAACCTATCTCTACCGGCATATTAACTTTTTCGGTTTTCACTTCATCAATGGCTTTTTCTGTTTCTTTTTTGAGCTCTTCCATTTCCGGCGCAGGCAATATATCTTTAGCCCTATCTTCAATCTTTTTACGGATACTTTCCGGCTTTAAGTTGTCTGCTGCGCTCCCCAGGCACTCTTCTGCAAAAGAGCACCATGCAGCGCAACTTAAATTAAAGCGTTGATTGACTACCTTTTTACCGCAGTTTCTGCATTTTACCCGCAGATCTGTTTTCCAAAACTCCATCTCTTCACCGCAATAAGGGCAATAATCTTCAAAAATATCATCGTGGGTCCAGTAACGGGTATCCTGGCCGGGGCATTTGCCAAATTGCATTTCACATCCCTCCTTACATAACCGGCTTCTTATTAATTCCAGAATAAATAAGATAAATAAGATGCCTTTTGTCTTATTTATATATTAACAATAACTCCTTCATCTTGTCAATGATTTTTTTAAAGCCTATTTTTTTATCCTTTTAATTTTTCACATCGAAGACCATAATTTTGCAGGCAAAAATTTCGGGTATCTTTATTAAGGCGGGATTTTCCCCTTGATTAGGAGCTTCGCTTTAAACCCAGCAGCTCTGCCGCATTTCTGCCGAGAATTTTATTTTGCGCCTCTTTAGAAATGGGAAGGCTCTTTATCTTATCGATGTTGGCAGATATGCCGGGTACTGCAGGCCAGTCGGTGCCAAATACTACTTTGGAAGATAATTTTTCCAGGTTGGGGATATATTCCGGTAAATTTTGCGGTGGTAGACCGGCTACCTCCAGGTAGATGTTGGCATGGAGTTGAGCCAAAAATGAAGCCTGTTGGTACCAGAAACCTCTTCCGCTGTGAACCAGAAGAATTTTCGGGCGGGGAAAATCTACCGCCACATCATCCCAGCAAAGCGGTTCCCCGTATTTGAGCCGGGCTCCGGGAAATATGGAACTGCCGGTGTGAGACATAACCGGGATGCCCTTTTCCTGAGCCAATCCATAAAGAGGGTACAGTCGAGCATCATTGGGGTAAAAATGCTGATAAGAAGGATAAAGTTTCAGCCCTTTCATACCCAAATCCTCCAGGCAGTACTTAAGTTCTTCTTTGGGATCAGTTACCAGATAAGGGTTCACATTGGCAAAAGGTATTAGGCGGGAGGCATTTTTGCAAAAGTCGGCCACATACTCGTTGGTAGTAATACCGGTGGTAATGGGAGAAGATTCCGCAAGGCAGACGCCGTAATCAACCCCGTTCTCCTCCAGAAGCATTTCCAACTTGTGGGGATCTATCTCCCCTTCGGCAGTGGCTACTTTTTCTAATCCCGAGCCCATGGCAATAAACCCCTGCACCCATTCAGAGACAAAAGATTTGTTCATGTCCAGGGAACCTACGTGAAGATGAAAATCAATAACGGGTTCTTTTTTTTGTTTATCAGTCAACAGTTCTCATCCTTTATTCATTCTGATACATATTCTCTTCTTAGAAAAGTGTTCTACAGGGATGCTTTTTTTCCTGCTTAATAGCAGTGAACGGGACATACATGAGGCTATTTTAAAAAAGGTCATCAGAGCTTTATGCTGTCAATACCATACTATTCTCGGCCAAAATCAATCTACTGCCAACAAAAAAAAGATAGCTCCCTCAATTAGAAAAAAAGTAGTATCAGAAAGCAATTTATAATACAATTAAATTAATCAAATAATGATAAAATTTCAAAAGAGATAGGAGTGTAGACATGAAAGCTGCGGTAATGCAAGACATAAATGTTTTGAAAGTGGAAGATGTTCCCGAACCGGAAGTTGGCCCCTACGATGTTAAGGTGAAAGTAGACTGGACCACTATTTGCGGAAGTGACCCCCATATCCTTACCGGAGGCCTGCCCGTTTCCCCTCCCCCTCTCATTATGGGACATGAAATGTCGGGAACAGTAGTAGAACTAGGGGAAAAAGCTTCTTTCAAGGGCTTAAGCCGTGGGGACAGGGTAACCGGATATCCGGTTTATTACTGTGGCTCCTGCTATTATTGTCGGACAGGTCTGGAGCATTGCTGTCTCTGGGCAGCTCTTCCTCTTCCCCCCGGAACTATGGCAGAATATGTGGTTTGGAAAGAACAGCAGATCTATAAAGTCCCGGAAAATATCTCTCCCAAAGCAGCTTGTCTGTCAGAGCCGGTTTCAGTTTGTGTGCGAGGTATCGATGTTTCTAATATAAAACCGGGCTCTACAGTCCTAATTATGGGTGGAGGAGGAATTGGCCTTATACTCCTTCAACTTGCGCTAAGGGCCGGGGCCAGCAGGGTAGCTGTTTCCGAACCGGTGGCAGAAAAAAGAAAACTGGCTGCGGATCTCGGAGCACATTTTACTATTGATCCTACCTCAGAAGATGTTTGGGATCATACTATGGATATTACTTCTAACCGGGGCTTTGATGTAGTTATTGAAGCCTCGGGGGCTAAAGAAGCCGCGCAGGAAGCTATGAGTCTGGTTGGCAAAGCAGGCACCATTGTTTATTTTGCCGTTTACGAAATGGATTTCGAAATTCCCATCAGGCCCTTTGAGCTCTATTACCGGGACTTAACTTTAAAAGGAGTTTTTATGTCGCCTTACACCTTTCCCCGGGCTATGGCTCTACTGGAAGTGCTTGAACTGGAACCTCTCCTCAGCGTTACCTTTCCCCTGGATAAGGTGAATGAAGCCTTTGAAGCCCAGCTGAGCGGGAAATATATAAAAGTATTAGTAGAAAGCAGTTAGGAAAGGTTCGGCCAAACAGCGGGGACTTCCGTATAAATAACATGATAGGAGCTCTCCACATCACCTTCAATGCTTTTTAACAAATTTAGCTTTAAATATTGTTCCTGCCCGGTCATTACCGGAAATTTATGGGGCTCGTTAAAATATTTAAGGGGCTTTCCTTCTAACTCTCTCGTTTTAACGAACTTACCATGCCGGGTTAACCTATTTTTAATATATTCGTTGGTAAACTTGATCAAATCCTCATTTATTAAATTCCTGATCAGGGGTTTAAATTGATGAACAATCTCAAATCCCAGGCTGTTCCGCTCGGAGCTCATGGCCGCCAATGTTGTGGTGCCCGTTCCCAGAAAAGGATCAAAAACAGTATCGCCTTTAATGGAAAACATATTGATTAAACGATAGGCCAGTTCAAAAGGGTAGGCGCCGCTCCTGCTTCTGGTTTCCCCGTTTAATAACACCTGGCTGGCACCCTTCAGGTCATTCCAGAAATCTGCAAACCAGTTATTTCTTTCTTCCCAAAAAAAAGCGCTTTCATACCTTTTTTGTTTTTCAACTGTATCTATAAATTCTCTCTTGCCCCCTTTGCGAAGCACTAAAATATGTTCATGTTCCAGAGTAACATATGCGCCGGGAGGCAGCATGCCCGAACCCATATATTTATTGGGGGCATTGGTTGTTTTACGCCAAAGAATTGACGGCAAAAGATTAAAGCCATTGTTTAAACAATGATGCAAAATTCTGGAGTGGTTGGCATAAAGCTGAAAACTGTCCTTAAGTTTCCTGGTTGCATCACCAACATTAATGCAGGCAATACCGCCGGGCTTTAAAACTCTATAAATTTCTTCCCAAACCCGGTTAAGCTCTTCATGCATTAGTCCAAATGCAATATCGCCCTCTTTCTCTTTTAGAGCGGTTTCTATATCAGAGTTTAACGCACTAAAAACATCATCCCACATTTCTATCATGGGGTAGGGCGGTGAAGTTACCACCAGTTCTATACTATCTTTATTAACCGGGGTCAAATTCCTTGCATCGCCTATAATAATTTCGTGTGAGGTGCCCATTCCCATGCCTCCAGTTAATCAATTTTATCTGATATTCTTCAATCGACTGCAGAGCCTTATTAATCCGAAATAAAAAATTTGCTGCCCTGCAGTAGAATCTACTCCTGGGCCGCTTACTCCAACTTTCAAAAACTTGTTTTAGCTCCAAGGAAATACTATCTACAGCATCAATTATGAACAGGGCGGTGCCCTTTAGCACCGCCCTAACAACTTCTGATTTTCTCCGATTCCGCGGCGTTAAATTTTTTCTAAAAGTTCATCAAGAGTTGGCTCCCCAATCTCCTGCAGTTCATATTTAACCCTTACGGCAGGCTTATTTAGCTCAACTATCCGGCGGAGGTCAATGGGAGTGGCAATAACCACCAGGTCCGCATCTGAATTGTTGATGGTCTTTTCCAGGTCTTTCATCTGTTTTTCGCCGTACCCCATAGCGGGCAACAGGGTAGAAATATGCGCATAAGATTCATAAGTTTCATTAATTGTGTCCACGGCAAAGGGGCGCGGATCCACCAGCTCAGCGGCACCGTACTTTCTGGCGGCAATAACACCGGCGCCGTAAAGCATTTCACCGTGAGTAAGAGTGGGGCCGTCCTCTACAACCAGCACTCTTTTACCCCGCAGCATCTCCCCTTTTTCCACAAAAATAGGCGAGGCAGCTTCCACAACCATGGCGTGGGGATTAATAGAAAGAATATTCTGCCGTACTTCTTCTACTCCCCGGTAATCGGCTGTATCCACTTTATTGATTACTATCCCGTCAGCCAGGCGCAGGTTGGCTTCACCCGGATGGTATTTTAGCTCATGGCCGGGCCGGTGCGGATCCACCAGGGTAATATAAACATCGGAGCGGTAAAAGGACATATCGTTATTGCCTCCGTCCCAGAGAATGACGTCGGCTTCTTTTTCCGCCTCCGCCAGTATTTTTCCATAATCCACCCCCGCATAGACGATCACGCCCCGGTCGAGATGTGGTTCATATTCTTCCCGCTCCTCGATGGTGCACCGGTGCAGATCCAGATCCTCATATGTAGCAAACCGCTGGCAGATTTGTTGGCTCAAATCGCCATAAGGCATTGGGTGCCGTATAACAACAACTTGCTTTCCTTTGGCTCTTAAAATATCACAAACGCGGCGGGTAGTCTGGCTTTTACCCACCCCGGTGCGCGCAGCGGTTACTGATACCACCGGTTTCTTTGATTCAAGCAAGGTATTCTGCAGTCCCATCATGCGGAAATCGGCTCCGGCAGCCATTATTTTGGAAGCATTGGACATCACATGCTCGTACGAAACATCACTGTAAGCAAAAATTACTTGATCCACCTGATGCTGCCTGATCAAATCCACCAGTTCTTCCTCAGCATGTATGGGAATCCCCTGGGGGTAAAGTTTTCCGGCTAACTCAGCCGGATACTCCCTGCCCTCGATATCGGGAATCTGCGCAGCAGTAAAAGCTACCACCCTGTATAGCTCATTATCCCGGAAGTATACGTTAAAGTTATGAAAGTCGCGGCCTGCCGCTCCCATGATAATTACTTTTTTCTGTTCCATCGTTTGCCTCCTCATCCAATTATAATTGCTTTTACATGGAGCAATTATAGCAATTTTCCACCCCATGCGCAAATGCGCCATAATTTATTTGTGATCTTTCTGTGATATTGTCATCCTGAAAAATGTTCTGAGAAAATGTCATCTATGAGAAAAAAGAGAAAAAAGAATACAACATGACTAAGAAAAGAGTTACTTAAGGATAATTAATCAATCTATCGGTGGTGCAATTTCAACCAGAGAATCAGCACAGGCTTGGGAAAGAACATTTTCTTTAACAGAAAAGGCCTTTGACATACTCCCACAGCTAAAGCAGTGGGCTTTCTGCTTGTTTTTTTCGTAAATAAACGCTTGTCTCAACCCGCTCTATTGACAAGCTACCTAAAACTGTGTTAATCTTTGTTAGGTAAAGTTAACTTATACCTTCTAAAGGCGGTAAAATAAGCAATATAAGTTTGCTGTTTATTTTGTCAAAATTGTTAGGCATATCTAACTTTATTCTTCAAGGAAGGCGGTTTTTTGGGGTGGGAGTAATACCGGCTTTTGTCGCTCGTATGGAAAAAAAAGTATCAACAAATATATACCTGGTTGCGTATTATTCTCGGCAGTACCGCGAAGTTATACTCAATGAAGTTTCTTTAGCCGGGATAAATTCTAGAGATTTGGTACTTAATATTGGCTGTGGAGGGATTCCCTATACTGCTTTAAGTATAGCCAGCTATACGGGAGCGCGGGTATGTGCTATAGACCGGGATGAAGAAGCCATAAGGGCCGCCCATAGATGCATTAAATCCTTAAAAATGGGAGATAAAGTCACCGCTTTGGCCGGGGATGGGAGCGATAATCTCCCTGTTAAATTCGATGTGGCCATCGTTGCATTACAAGCCGAACCCAAAAAAGAAGTACTTGAAAACCTTATTATGCAGAGCAAACCGGGAGCACGCTTGATCTTTCGGAGTCCCCGCCATAAATCACTTAACCAATACGATTCACTGCCCGTTGCTCCCGTACCCAGCGCTAAAATTAATCAAAATAAAACAACTTTTAATTATTCGGTACTTTATGAAGTGCCCCTTAACGGTCCAAAATGCCAAAATTTGGGCCAAATAACGTCGGTTTGTAGTTAGTTTAAATTTTTAGGCATATATTTTTTAAGGCTTAAAAAATAAAAATTAAATTGACTCAAAGAAAGGTGTTATACATGAGATACCGCAAACGAAAGCGCACAGGGCCCACTTCCCGGGCAACGGCAGAGCAAGATTTTCAAAGCTGCCGGTTCTTACAAGAAATATATCTGGATGAAATGCCTCCCCATCAAACGGGTTTTATTTCTTTTCTTCCGGACAATTCTATGTTGACCTTTTTAGGGCTTAGGCCGGAAAAAGAAGTAGAGGTGGTAACTCGCCAGCGTTTTGGCGGCCCTCTGATTGTAAAGACAAACGGGCGATATATAGCCGTGAGCCGGACCTTGGCCGCCCAAATAAAAGTAGTAAACTTCCTCCCGCCTGAAGAAGAGGAGGAGAAAAATGGCTGAAACAGTCCTTTTAATGGGCCTGCCCAATGTGGGCAAAAGTGTTATTTTTAACCGCCTTACGGGATTAAACGTAAGAGCAGCCAATTATTGCGGAACTACCGTCCAATATACCGCAGGGAAGTTGATTTTAGATAATAAAGAATTTAATTTGGTGGATGTTCCCGGTACTTATTCACTGCAGGCAACAAACGAAGCTGAAGCGGTAGCGGTAGATATGCTTCAGGGCGGAACCTCCGAAATGTTTGAAAAAGTAAGCCATTGTGAACATTACCCCTGCCCTGCCAGTTTCCTGCAAAAACCCACAGCCGTTATTTGCGTAGTGGACGCAGCCAACATGGAAGCCAGTATTTATCTTCTTCTGCAAGTTTTGCAAAAGGGCATTCCTGCCATAGTTGCTCTAAACCGAAGTGACCTGGCCCGGGAAAAAGGTCATTGCATTGATGCCATAACGCTTTCCCGAGAGCTGGAACTACCGGTAGTGCCTACCGTCGCTGTTAGTGGAGAAGGCATGAATGTATTAAAAGAAAAACTAACTGCAATTATCCAAAATCAATCACTCCCCACCTGTCCTCAAAATGATGAAGTTACCTGGAAAGAGGTAGAAAATATATGTCAGCAAATATGGCAAAAAGATACTTCTGCTCCCCCTAACCGCAGAGAAAAATGGGGAGACCTTCTTACCCGTCCCTGGCCCGGTTTACCCCTGGCCATATTAATAATAGCGCTTGTATTCGGTGTTGTCGTGGGGGTGGGCCTGCTTTTGCGTCAGCAAATACTGCTGCCTTTTTTCCGCAGCCTCGTATTTCCTTACATTGAATTGATTGTTACGCAAGCAATCCCTCCCGGAATAATACGTGAAATTTTTATCGGTGAATACGGATTTCTCATCAAAGGCATTGAATGGCCTTTTGCCTTAGTATTGCCCTATATCATCTCTTTTTATGCCGCTTTAAGTTTTTTGGAAGACAGCGGTTACCTTCCCCGGTTAGGCGTCCTTTTAGACGGCCTCCTTAACCGGATTGGATTACAGGGATCAGGTATAATCCCGTTAATACTGGGATACGGTTGTGCTATTCCGGCCATACTGGCTACCCGCACCCTTAATTCCTCCAAAGAAAAAATTATTACTACCACCATGATCTGTTTGGCCATCCCGTGCATAGCCCAAACGGGGGCATTTATTGCTCTCTTGTCAGCCCGCTCCATACCGGTGATGTTGGCAGTTTTTCTGCTGGGAATTTTAGTCATGATCACAGCAGCCATAATACTGAACCGAAAATTAGAAGGTTATCCACCGGAAATGCTTATGGAAATACCCGAACTTTTGCTTCCCCGCCTGGATGTCCTTTTTAAAAAAGTATGGTTAAGAATAAAACATTTTATGGTAGACGGCGCCCTACCCCTCGTTTTAGGGGTGGCATTGGCAGCTTTGCTTTATGAAACGGGTATTATGAAACTCATAGGAAGTATAATGCAGCCGCTGGTAGTTAACTGGCTGGGACTGCCCGCTGACGCTGCAATCCCTCTTATACTGGGGATTTTACGCCGTGAATTAATCGTGCTTCCCCTGCTGGATATGGAATTAAGCACCCTTCAACTCTTTGTGGGGGCCACGGTAGGGCTTTTCTACGTGCCATGCATTGCAGTGCTTGCCAGCTTAATCAGGGAATTTAACCTCAAAATGGCCGGATCCATATTACTGTTTACCTCCGTGGGCGCTTTTCTCATAGGAGGAATTATATATCAACTGGGTAGTTTATTTTTCTCTTAAGCAAGTAAATTAAGAGCTTTATTAACCACATTATCAACCGTGAAGCCCATCTTTTCCAACATGACTTTTCCCGGCGCTGAAGCGCCAAAATCATCCAGAGCTATTATCTGTCCTTCGTCACCGGCAAATTGCTCCCATCCCTGAGGTAAGGCAGCTTCTATTATCAGTCGTTTTTTGATGTCTAATGGGATCACACTTTCCCGATATTCTTTTGATTGGCGCATAAACAGTTCTATGCTCATCATGCTGACAACTCGCGCTTCAATTCCTTTTTCTTTCAATTTAACTTGAGCTTCAAGAGCCAGGTGCAATTCCGAACCGCTTGCTATCAACATTATATCGGCAACGTTCTTATCCTCGCCTCTGACTATATAGCCCCCCTTGAGAGACCCTTCACCGGTAGCCGCTAACTGAGGCAAACCCTGACGTGAAAGAATCAATGCGCTGGGGCCCTCCCGGTTATTGATGACAGACAGCCAGGCATAAGCCGTCTCTATGGCGTCTGCAGGCCTTAATACGGTGAGATTAGGAATGGAGCGTAAATTAGGTATTTGCTCCACCGGCTGATGAGTAGGCCCATCTTCACCTACAGCAATACTGTCATGGGAAAACACATATATTACTCCCAACTTCATCAGGGCGGCCAACCTGATTGCCGGTTTCATATAATCACAAAAAACCAGGAATGTTGACCCGAAAGGACGTAATCCCCCATGAAGGGCTATACCGGAGAGTATGCCTCCCATAGCGTGTTCCCGAACACCGAAGTAAATATTGTTGCCTGCCGGATTTTCGCTTTGAAAAATTTCCATACCTTTAAGATATGTCTTGGCTGAAGCATTTAAGTCTGCCGAGCCACCTACCAGGTTGGGCAAATACCTGGCCACAGCCTGCATAATTTGCCCCGAAGCGGCTCTTGTAGCCGGAGAGTCTTCAAAACTCATTCTTGCCAATTCCTTTTCCAATTCCTCAGGAATTTCACCGTTTACCCAGCTATGGAAGCGAGCACTTAAATCCGGATAATCTGATTTGTAAGCTTTCATTAGATCTTGCCATTCTTTTTCTTGCTGTTGGAGGCTGGCAGAGTAATCCTGAAAAAGCTCTTCTACCTCCGCGGGCACATAAAAATTTGACTCTCCGGGCCAATTTAATTTTTCTTTAGCCCTTTTTGCCTCTTCTTCACCCACGGGGGCGCCGTGAACTTCCGATTTTCCCTGCTTTTGCGGGCAACCGAAGCCTATTTCTGTTTTTACCATAATTAGCGAAGGCCGGGAGTTTTCTTGCCCGGCTTTTTCCAGGGCAGAGCTTATAAGTTCCAAATCATTGCCGTCTTCCACTTTTAAACCCTGCCAGCCGCACGCCATAAATCTTTTTTCCACATCTTTCATATCCT
>PUKQ01000172.1 GCA_003550565.1 Syntrophomonadaceae bacterium | reverse complement strand
GCCCAGCCGGACCTGCCAGTAGGAGTTCGCACCGCTTCCACCACCACAACTTCTCTCAGTTTCATCTTACCCCACCTTTCTTTTTGATTTTTAATTAAAATAAAGCCTCATATTTCCGTCTGGACCTCGCCAATAACTACCAGAACAAATAGCAAGGGGACGGGGTACCTGCTACGCCCTTTATTAAACATTTCATCAACAGTCTCTTTTAGTGTGAACGGTAATAGTAGATTTATATTTTAGCTTTACACAATCATAATAAGATAACTTCAAATAACTTTATTGCATTTAACAGTTGCTTATTATTTTTTTTGTCCGTATCATCTTCAAAAACAGTCTGCCTAGCAAATGCTTAGCAATATAATATGATAGAGACCGTTTTACTTTTTCGTTGAACTTTTTGGCAAATTACCATCACTTTGATTTTTAAAATATACTACTTATTATGTAGCAGGTACCCCGTCCCCCTGCTACACTAAATTAACTTGAGATTATAACACTTCTCACATATATTAAATCATAAATCTCCCGGCTACCTAATGAGTACGTCTCTGACCGGGCATAAATTTCAAACCCCAACTTCTCATAAAAGGATAAAGAATCCTGATGTAGTGAAGTTGTAACCAGATGAACTCCCTTAATATTATTATCCGAAAGGTATACCAGGTAACGGCTTATCAGCTCCCGGCCAATACCGAATCCTCTGAAGCCGTCCCTGATATTTATATGTAGGTGAGCAGGATAGTTTTCCAGTGGCAAATTTGTTTTTCCTTTTAATAGATGACTGATAACTTCTTTTAGATAACGCCTGTTCTTTTTATTTAGGCAGTACTGCCGTCTTATGACATTGAGCAATATCCGCGGAACAATCTTGCTCTTCATTACACGGTTGTAGCTACGGGTATCAAGGCAACCGGTGAGGTAGCCGACAGTTTCCCCCTCAAACCTGGCCACAAAAGCAGATTGTGGTTCGTAATCGGTATAGTAGAGCGTAACCATATCTGCAAACATCGCCTCATCGCTAAAAACCACCTCGATATGCTTCCCGCCAAAACCGGTTTCACAACATATCTGCCTTATAGATTCTTTGTCACCTGGTTTCATTTTTCTTACTTCCACTTTCCACATATCACTAAACCAACCTTTATCTATACTCAGTTTGTTGTCGGTTAAAAGAAGCAAATGCACCACCATGCAAAGATACCCTTTTAGATGTCATTTACTGAATCAGGTCGAGTGATGCCACCGGTGGCAGGTTGCCGATGAAAGCAAGCACGGCTTTCTTCCGGCGGCGAAATTTTGTTAGCAGGCTCCAGTAGCTTTTCATAACCCAGGCATATATTTTCCATCTCTCCCTAAAAACCAGGTGGGGTAATTTTTTCGTGCTCATGACTACTCCTCTCCATCATTGTCCGGTTACAAGTAGCAAACCTTCTCCAAAACAAGTTAGTTATCCCTTAGTCATTCCTGCCCTGAAATCCAAAAAGCGCCAGAGGGGTAAACAAGAAAACAACCAGCAGGATGGCTACAGTGTTTACCCTAAATCTTAACAAGAATTCGGGATAGCGGTTTAATTCCTCTATGAGCTCAATAAAAGCTGCCGATAGAGGTACCAACTGATCGCGGGGCACCCGTTCCAGGGTATCGGCAGCATCAAAAAGGTAAACCGGCCCACTGATCAGGCTAATTACCGGATAGCCCTGTCGCGCTTTGGGCCCGGCATCGGAGGGCACACCGAGCGTTGTACCAGTAGGAAACATGACGGTCCGGTAAAGATTATACTTCTCCAATTGTTTCGCCAAAAGAGAAGCGACCACAGGGTTTTCCTGGATAAAAATACCCCGCGGTTCCACGTAATTACTGTACGGGTAATTATCCGCTACATGCTCCAGGCAGATGTAATAAAGCATGTCGGCAAGCAAATCCTCTTCGTGCCGTTCTATAAAGTCATAATTGGTAGGTTCACCCACCATGTGGGAACCGGTGAAGAGAAAGACAAGTGTTCGCTCCCTTTCAGCTTCAGGCAGCTGCGCATAATACTCTGCCAAGGCCAAAACTAACCCCACACCTGAACTGTCTTCTACCGCACTGGCCCAAGGTGAATCAAAGTGTGAACTTATCACATAATTTGCCTCACTGCGTCCCGGTAAAATAGCGTAAGCATTAGCAGCAGTCCGGCGTGAAGTTTCCGCTTCCAGGGTCAACGTTACCTCTACTTTTCCTTCCCCAAGTTCTTCCTTGATAATATTCCCGTCCTCTTCCCGAATATATAGACATGGAACCGGACGCAAAACACCATCGTATGGTGCATAATAACTCAAGGGGCCCAGATCAGGATAGTCCTGCAAAATAAAAATTGCCCCCGCCGCTCCATGCTCTTCCAACCGCGGATAAACTTCTAAAAAAGGTGCCAGCCACCCGATAGGATAAGGCTGGCGATATTCCGCAGCCGTGTTGTCGGGATCGTAAGCAAAGTAGCTGAAAATTTTTAATTCATCCCAACTTATTATGGTTGCCGGCAATTCAATCAGGGCTATTTTCCCTTCCACATCTTTTTCGTAAAACTCTTCCGCCGTTCCCTCCCCCAGGCAAACTATTTCGGTAGTGATCCCCCCAGGCTTGGTAGGTCCGGTATAGGGAAGGTAGAAACTTTCCATTTTTAATGCATCATCGGTGTCGGGATGAACAACAAGATTCCATTTTTTTGCTTCCCAAAAGTCAAAAGGAGTTCTTTCCACAACGGTATCATATCCCAATGCTTCCATTTGATTGACAATATAATCCAGGGATTCTTCATAAGCAGACGTACCTGCACGTCGGGCCCCAAAGTTATAAATATCTTCAATATAGGCAAATATTTCTTCTTCGGCAGGGATGTCGTTTTTTTCTCCTTCGGCACCAGGACCGGTTAAGAATATCAGCGGTATCAGCGGCATCAAGCAGGCAAGCAGCACCAGCAAAACCTTAATAACCGGTCTTTTCGGAGTATC
>PUKQ01000240.1 GCA_003550565.1 Syntrophomonadaceae bacterium | reverse complement strand
TCAAATGGGATCATACGGTAAGAGGCTTTACGGAGGAATTCTACTTCCAAGATCTAGAGCAGGAATGGGACGGCGGTGAAAATTTTGTTATAGAACCAGGTGACGGGATAGGCATAAGAGTGAACGAAGGTGCGGACTTCACTTGGGATATGGAGCTTGTAACGTCTAACGAAGACGGAAGATCAGAGACGGTCTATGCGAGAAGGGATAGGGAAACATATTATTATTCTGGTATTGGACTGTTAAACTTTGATCATATCGAGAGGGAAAATTCAGGTGAAAAAACTGCAGCTTCAACAGATAGACACGGCAACGGATAAACCCTTTTTTTATTTTTATGATCCTTACTATTTCGGAACTTTTAAATAAACGAAAACCGGTCTTGTTAGAGTATATTATGACATATCAACCGCTTTTGTTGGGGGATAGGTAATATGATATCAATGAAATATATTTTTGCGTTGGTGGCAACGATGGTTTTGCTTGGCTCTGTTCTATTTGCAGGTGTTTCTTTTTCTGTAGTAGAAACAGAAAACGATATTGAGACTGAGATCGTGTTGATCAGAGATGTTGACGAAGAAAACAGGAATATCTTCGAGAGCACTTCTGGTATAGAAGTGATAGAGGAGTATCCTTATTTTGTACTGATAGAGACATCAAAAGAAGATAGGGTAGAATTAGAAAAGCGAGGAAATGTGGTTGAATCGCTGGAGAATAGAGATTATGTAGGATTACAATCTTATTCGTTCTATGCGGATGAAGGTACTCCTGAAATACCAGATCACCTGGAGATCGAAGCTCATCCTAACGAGGAAGTCGGTTACTATATAGTCCAATTCATCGGCCCGGTACGGAGGGAGTGGAAAGAGAGTTTAGAAGAGGAAGGTGCAGTCCTCCACGAATTCAGGCACAGGTTCAATTTTATCGTTGAGATGGATTTAGAGACCAAGAGACGTGTGGAAGAAAAATATTTTGTGAATTGGGTGGGCATATACCAGCCCGCATATAGATTTGATAGGGGTCTTTTAGAAGAAGATGGAGAACAACTCGTAGAAGTGTCCTTCTTCGACGGGGTCGACCTTAGAGACTCAGCAAAAAATATCGAGAGGCTGGGTGGAGATATTCACACGATAAGAAGAAATAGTATAGAGGCTGAGATACATTCTCAGAAAATAGAGAAGGTATCTGCTTTACATGGTGTAAGCTCCATAATTGAAGGTGTAGAAGAGTATAGGATCTATAACGATGATGCTACTTGGATAACTCAAACCAATGTGCAGGACGACAGAAAGGTCACAGAGGCCGGGATCACAGGCCAAGGTGAGTTGATAACCGTCATGGACAGTGAACTGTATGGAGGAGCATCTAACAATCCCGATCACGAGATGTGGGAAGATCCGGATGGAAATCCAGTAGGAGATAACCATCGAAAGATACAGGAACATTATGTTCCAGATACTGCTGATGGAGATCTGAATGCTGGCGTCTATCACGGTACACATGTAGCCGGTACCGTTCTAGGTGAATCACCTCCCTACGGTGAGTACAGTAATCACGACGGCAACGCTTTGGAGGCAAGGTTGATATTCCAAGATGTCGACGACACTGACGATCCATATGTTGGTTTACCTGATGATATGTATGAGCATGGTTGGACCCCCTCGTACGACTCAGGTTCAAGGGTCCACACGAACAGCCTAGGAGGGGGATCGGGTTACGGTGGAGAAGGTTTGAACGGAGATCTATTCATCTGGGATCACAAAGACTACAATATTCTTTATGCGATGGGAAATGCTGGACCGGGATCCAATACCTTATCTCAACAACCAGAGGGTAAAAATATAATCAGTGTAGGTGGAGTGACGAATTATCCTGACCATAATACCATGTACTCTTCCAGCAGTAGAGGTTATGCGAACGACGGAAGGATAAAACCCACGATTCTTCATGTTGCTCAAGGCCTTACTTCTGCAGATCAAGGTTATGACGATTATACCGCCTTGCAGGGCACTAGCATGTCAACACCTGGGATTGCTGGACAGGCGGGACAAATCAGACAATATTATAGAGAAGGATGGCATGTTGACGGTACACCGAATCCAGAAGAAGGTTTCAATCCGAGCAACGCTTTGGTCAGGGCAACTCTGATCAACAGTGCGGTAGAGATCACCGGTGATGGAGCTTATCATAATGATGAGAGATTTCCGAACAATGATCAGGGCTATGGGATTAGTATGCTTGATCGAGTTCTACACTTTGAAGGAGACGAGAGGAATCTGATATTTTATGATTCTTTGACCGAAGGAGTGGAACTCGATACTGGAGAGAGTTGGAACATGCAGTTTGGCGTAGATGATCCTTCTCAGGAATTGGAAGTTACTTTGGTTTGGAGTGATTATCCGGGTTCTCCCGGTGCCGATGAGAGCAACCCCGCTATAGTCAATGATCTTGATTTAGAGTTAAACACACCAGATGGAACAAGATATGTAGGTAATGCGTTCACGGGACATGATCCAGGTTATTCTGAGGCCGATCCTACGGACAATCCATGGAGTGGACTGCGAGAGGAAGAATTTGATGGATTGAACGTTGAAGAAAATATTCTATTATTACCTGGTGAAAATGGAGTGGAACCAGGTAATTATGAATTGACGGTGAGTGCTCACCAAGTAGCCGAAGGTAGCCAACCTTTCGCCGTTGTTGTGAGTGGTTCCGTATCTGAAAGTCCAATAATAGAGCTTGAACGTCCTGAAGGTGGAGAGTACTGGGAGGTAGGTACGGAAGAAGAGATCATATGGAGTACCGAAGAAGGCGGTGGCCAGATCACACATGTAGATCTGGATTACAGTGTCGACGGCGGTACTACTTGGTCCGAGATAGAGCACGATCTAACAGACGACGGTTCTTATGTTTGGCAGGTTCCGAATGAGCCGACTGAAGAGGCGATGGTCCGCGCAACGGTATATGACGAAGGAGATACTGAACCGGGTGTAGATACCAGTGGTGAATT
>PUKQ01000239.1 GCA_003550565.1 Syntrophomonadaceae bacterium | reverse complement strand
CTGAGTAAAGGTCCCGCCCCACTTTAATTGGGTTAGTATAAATAACCCTGTCAAATAAAGTATTTATCCGGTTTTATGGTGAGCAAATCAGCCCTTATGGTATTAAATGCTCTATTCTTCACTGCTAACCTGCGGTACTTCGCCGCCATTTTTGGATTTTCTTTTAACCAGCAATATAATGATGAGAATCAATACCAGGGCAGCAGCACCGATGATAATATAGAGCATGAGATTCCCTATCCCGCCTAAAGAAAACTGTGCAGTTAATTCATCATCCAGCCCTATTTGCATAAGGTCCCATTCCAGAGTTTTTCCATCTTCGGATACAGAAGCTGCGTTATGTTCGGAAGGCTCTGTAGGCAAAGTTAATTTAACTTGCGCATCTATATAATCTTTCATCATTTCTAAAGACATTGCGTCCATATCATCGTCCATTGCCATCATGTTAGGCATGGCAAATTGATAATTACCATTAAGCCTGGTAAATACCAGTTCATTGGCAGTGGGATCATTTTCATCTTCAGCAGCAAAGATGTCCCAATAAGTAACCTCCTGGAAATTATCAAAATTCTTGCTTACAGTGATATAATATGTGCCTTCTTCGGTTCTCTCTTCAACCTCATAACCTCTTTCCAGCAACTCCTCGGGATCACCCAGGGGAGTTTCTTCATGGACCGCATCTTCTTCTATTTCCGGTTCCATGGGATCGAACATATCCATATCATCATTCATGGGATCGAATATATCCATATCATCATTTATGGGATCAAACATATCCATATCATCATCCATGGGATCAAACATATCCATATCATCAATCTGAGTGGAGTAATCCATTTTCATTTCCAGGCTGCCGTCGTCCCTGAGCACCATTTCATGGCTAAGACTAATACAACCGGCACACAATAAAAGCAATAATACCAGACTAGTTACAAATAATAATCTACGCATTTTCGTTTTAAACCCTCCTTTGCTTTTTTAAGTTAACCTTACTTGGAAATATTATACATACTATGGCAAAAACATCTTCAGCGATCACCTTCTTTCTTTGTGGCCCCTAAACCAAAAAATTGAACATTTAAACGTAAAAAACTTCATCCCCAGTCAATTTAAAGGATGAAGTTTTGCTATGAATAATATAGTATATTGGTTCAAGACCAGTGATATTTTTTTTATTAAACAAATATTAACACGATCAAATATGAAAAGTCAACCATAATTTGCCATATTATAACATATTTTTAAAATAAACGGATTGATTCACAAATCTCAGCAATGCTGCCGTGATCGATAGCTTCGTTTTCTGCCCGAAAATCGGAAAGCTGTGACAGTGGGGACGGGGCAATTTTGTCACATCCTCTCTTCTTTCCCAGTTTCTTACGGCATGTAAAAGCCGATATCATCCAGGAAGATATCCCCTTTTGGTGAACGATCGAAGATAAAACTAATCTCAGCAAGGTTGCCGGGATCGATAGCTCCGTTTTCTGCCCGAAAATCGGAAAGCTGAAATGTGTAGGTGGTATAAACCGGTTCGGACTCGAAATTTACTTGCAGCGGCGGCTTAAACATCCGGTAAGGCAACTGCGGCAGCAGGGGTGCGATGCTGCTGAGAGTCAGGGCGGCCTTTTCGCCTGCCCGGTCCTTGATCATGATGGTGAAATCAAGGGGGTCTTGCCCCTCAGATAAGTTGGCTGCGGCAAAGGTCAGCGCGCCGGCTCCTTCAAGATTCAGGTCAAAGCCTTCGGGAAGCTGCAGGCTGTAGGAAGCCGGCCCGAGTTGATCATGATCCCACCCAAGGCGTGCTCCCACGGCATCGCGCAAGCGGCCGCCTCCCATAGTTGGAGGCTCTTCACGCCAGGTGGAAAGATTTTCGCCCTTCAATCGCCCGCCCGGCAAGGTGGCCGTTTCAAGGTTGAGATCCTCTTCAAAGTTTGCAATGTGCTGCGTAGCAGAACTGCTGTGCTGGGTTAGATAGATGCCTTCCGGCAGCCAGTCACCTCCGAAAAGAGGGTTGTGAAAGAGTTGTTTGTACTCACCCCGATGGAGGAGCGTAGCTTCCAGAAAGCCGCCGATAAAAACCTCGGCTACCGTTTTCTGCTCTTCACCGGGCATGATATCGCCGCGATTCAGGAACCACAGGGAACCCGGTAAATCCGTTCGCCCCCAGACGGTGTTAAATTGCCCGTGATTGGCGCCGTGAACATAGACTGCAGCCTTAAAGTGGTCACCTCCGTCCGTGAAAGCAACGCGATCATACTGGCTCGCACCGGCAAAGGAGCGCACATCCGCGTCAGCCGCGCCCTGTAAAACCAGATAACTGATGTTTTCCAGGGGAGTGCAGCCCTTGCGGGGTTGGTACTGCCCGTCCGAGGGAGCGATAGCGACAACGGCGCTGATATTAAAGCCGAAGTCGAAGTGAAGGGCTGCGTCATCGGGATGGGCAGGCAAGTCATTAAAGGCCGCGGCGATGGCGGCTGCTTCGCCGCCGCGGGAATGCCCGATTAACGCGATATTATCCGTGTCAATCATGTGGGCAAAAGCATGGTCTTCTTTCGAATTCCAGCGGTGCCAGAGAGCAAGGTGCTCCAGCAGCAGGTAGCCGCGGGCATCATTTTCTTCCTCAAGCCCTCCCAAAATATACTCGGCGAAACCGGCCGTGTTCAGGAAATTCTGGTCTACAGAGGCAACGATGAAACCCCTGCTTGCCAGCAGATCGCCCAGGTAATCGTATCCGGGGTCGGAGAAATTGTCCATAGTGTGATTGCCGTGCACCACCAAAACCAGCGGAAACGGCCCGTCACCTTCGGGATACCATACCCGGGCATTGAGAGGTGCCTCTGTAAGATGGAAACCCCAGAAATTGTTGCGGAGCCAGCCGGTTATACCTCCCCCACCCTTTACCATAGAAGCAACATCCACGGAATCCGTCCGGAGGTCTACATCTTCTCCATATTCCGGCCGATGCCTGTCGTTGCCGCTCCCGTAAGTAAGGGTCAGTACGGGATACGGGCCTTCTTCCGCAGGGTTATCCAGGCCGTGCAGGCCGGAAACGGACTGCTCTTCTACGGCAAATTCAGGCAGCTGGTAGCTCGGGCCATCCCAGACAAACCAGGATGCTGCTGCGATCAGGCCCAGCCCGCCGAGTAACAGCATACCCACGGCAACCCGGCGCTTTAAAGGCTCAAGACGCCTCTCCATTAGGGCCCCGATACCTGCGCCAACAAGTGATGCAGCGGCAACCAGAAATAAAATGGCGCCGATGACGTTTACCACCAACAGGATGGATTGCATTAATAGATTAATAAGGAGGAATATTGTCCCCACAAGGACCCAACGATAAAATAGCGGGATTCTTTGAAATTTAGTCAGCAGTAATACAATCAGATGGCCGAGCAGGATTGACAACACGCCAATGATAACTGCAAAACTTAAGTTTACCAGCCAACCGTAGACGCTGCCCGGGGGGCTACCGATAAAAGTGCCAAACCAAACTGTCGCGACGGTGGCAAGCAGTATATAGGCCGCACCTTTCCACGCGTAGGGGCCCAGGCTGAAAGCATGTTTTAAACCTTCCATTACAGTAGCGGGCTTACGGGAACCGGTATTATCAGCACTCACTAAGATAATCACCTCTCTATTTTAAATGATAGAATAAGGATAGCTGCAGATTTTTTCATAATCAGTTTACCATAATTACAATGCCGCGTGTTGAACTTTTTTAAGTGTATACAAACGTTTTTTTGGTGTTTTGTGAGACTGCTGGTATTGATGAAATTGCAAGCAAAATGAGAGGAGAAAGAATTGGGCAGACACAGGGTAACAAGGGGAAATTATTTAAAGCAGAAATAGTGTGACAAAATTGCCCCGTCCCCACTGACACACAGAAGAGAGAAAAAACAATGATGTCTATAAAATCTATATAAAGTTTAAAAGTCAGGCGGCTGTCCCGCATTACCGGCATACCCAGGATTGTGATTGAAGGGTGGAACTAAATACATGTTCACCTGTCCCTCAGGCGATAATTTTTCACTTGACTTTAATATATCTCGTGCTAAAATTAAAGTATGTTTATAAAAAGACCGCTATTAAATGAAATAAGGGCTCACCTTCTACAAAAAGAGATTACCATGCTCGTGGGGGCGCGGCAGGTGGGTAAGACTACTTTGATGAAAGTTTTGCAAGAAGAGCTGGAAAAAAAAGGCGAGCCTACTCTCTTTCTAAATCTTGATTTAGAGGAAGATAGGCATTTCTTTTCCTCCCAGTTAAAGCTTCTTAGCAAAATTGAATTGGAGGTTGGGAAAAACAGTGGTTATATTTTTATTGACGAGATCCAGCGTTTAAACGATGCGGGCCTTTTTCTTAAAGGGATTTATGACCGCGCTCTTAATTACAAGTTTATTGTCTCCGGTTCAGGCAGTATGGAACTTAAGGAAAAAATTCAGGAGTCTCTTGCGGGAAGAAAACAGATTTTTGAGATTGGACCGGTTTCTTTTGCAGAATTTGTTAACCTGAAAACCGGTTATGCTTATGAAGACAGGCTGGAAAGCTTTCTGGAAGTAAATGAGTTACAAACCCCGATTTATCTCGAGGAGTATCTGAATTTTGGCGGTTACCCCAGGGTTGTTCTGGCAGATGAAATAAAAGAGAAAAGGATGGCCATCGATGAGATTTACCGCAGTTATATGGACCGGGATATCTCTGCTTTTCTCAAAGTGATAAAGCTGGATAATTATTCGCAGCTTATCAGGGCGCTGGCGGCACAGACAGGTAACATGATTAATTATAACGAGCTTTCCAATACCCTGGGTATCTCACATCCAACGGTAAAAAACTATCTCTGGTATGCGGAAAAGACTTTTATTGTGCAGAAATTACTACCGTATTATCGTAATAAAAGAAAAGAGATTACCAAATCCCCTGTTTATTATTTCACCGACCTGGGCATGAGAAATTACACAGCCGGACTTTTCGGCAGTCTAAGAACACCTGCTGATTTTGGCTTTCCCTTTGAAAATCTGGTTATGAATATCTTAAAAGAGAAGCTGAGATTCACCGGAGCAAATATTTTTTATTGGCGCACCAAGGACGGCTCGGAAGTAGATTTTATTATTGATTACAATATTCAGCAGGTTCCGGTTGAAGTGAAATATCGTAGTTTGAAAAAAACCGCCGTTTCCCGGTCATTTCGGAGCTTCATCAAAAAATATCGTCCCCATAAGGCCTTAATTGTTAATTTGTCACTGAATGCCAAAGAAATCATTGAAGATACCACCGTGCATTTTATCCCCTTTTATGGTCTGGGTGGTTTTCTGGATGATTTTTATAACACATAGTCAGATGCAGACTTAGACGGGGTCATAGTAGACGGGGTCAGGTCTTGAAATGCTAGATTATAAAAGCTATGGATAAAGGCCTAGAAAAATAATCCAGGAAATAGGATTGCTGGAGTTAAAAAATCCGTGAAATGTATAGGGACACCGGCTGGAAAAGACCGAAAAATCACGCCTAACCACCGCGCCTAACCGCCGAGAAACCCAAAAAACGATCTTGTTAAAAGGTTTCTGTAACTTTGCCCACCGGGGCCAGGTAAATCACAAACTCATCTTCTCCGTCCACCCCAAGCAGCGCGTCAACTACATCCTGGTTATATGCTGCTATGGCGCAGGTTCCTGCGCCGATGGCCTCACAGGCTAAGTAAAGGTTTTGGCAGACATGGCCTGCATCCAGGGCAATTACTTTGTAGGCTGCTGGGCCGTAGCGCCACTCCATCCGGTAAGGAATAGCCGTCCAGATAAAAGTTGCCGCACCTCTGCCGGTAAAAGCCTGCCCAAAGGTAGCCCTGCTTACTTCTTCTGAAAGTTGTGGGGGAGACGATTCCCACAAGAGTTCGTGTGTCAGGGGAAGGTAGCGGTAAACACCCTGCTTCAAACCTTCAACCTGAAATATTGCCAGGTACGTCTCAAAGGCATGGCGGCACCCGGCTGAAGGGACCGTTCTGAAAGCGTTTCCGCCATAGGGTTTTCCTCGAATACCCTGGGTAGCCCAGAGAAGATAAGACAGCTCATCTAGTGTAAGAGCTTCTTTTCTGTATTGCCGTCGACTTTTTCTGTTTCCAATGGCACTGCTCAGGTCAACTTCCCCAATGCTGTTCCAGTTTTCGGGTTTTGGAAGTTCTATTATTGCCGCACCTTCACTGTAGGGCTTTTCCAGGGGAGGAGGCTTCAGCCCTTTGCTTTGATCTGTTTGGGAGAAATCGACTGTTTTGCGAATGCTGTCCTTTAAAAAATAACGGTACTCCTTTTTAGTCTTTTTCTCCATGATGGTAACCTCTTTCAAGATGAGATAATTGAAAACACTCCTTTTATTGCAGGCAGGAGATTTTGGAATCCAAAAAAATGCTTGCCAAAAGGTCACCGTTAGCCGTCATTAAGCCTGATAATAATACGCGTATTTATAGCGCGTGTCGCTTTTGTTGGCAGAGTTATGTTCCGCAGTATGTCCGGTACTGCCTGCCGGTTGCTTCTGGTGGTGTGGCATACTCGGTCTGTTCAGGTGTGTGGGCATACGGCTTTTCCAGAACGGCCAGTAGGCGATGCAGCGGATTGAAGTCCTGTTCCTTCTCTGCAGCCTCTAGTGCAGCTTCAACCTGGTGGTTACGGGGAATGACGGCAGGGTTGTTTTCGCGCATGAGTTTCTGCGAATCTGTGATGGACTGCTTCTGCCGTGCCCGTCTTGCCTGCCACTTTTCCCACCACTGCTGGTATTCCTTTGTGTCAGACATTGTGAGGTTGTAAGCGGTTTCGTCAAAGGTCAGGGCCAAAAACGTATTGGTGAAGTCCGCGCCGTGTTGCTGCATGATCTTGAGCAGTTCATCAATTAAATATCCGTCCCCTGATTCTACGTTGAAGAGGCCAAGCTTGGCGGACATTCCATCAAGCCAGCTGCGCTGGATCAAGATGATGTAATCTATGAGGGCATCCTGGGCCAAGATCTCTGCCTGAGACTGTTCTGGATGCAACAGGGGTAGCAGTGTTTCAGCGAAGCGTGCTAAATTCCACGCGCCCATGTTGGGCTGGTTGTCGTAGGCATAGCGTCCCTGGTCATCGATGGAGCTGAAGACGGTATTCTGGTTGTATGTGTCCATAAACGCACAGGGACCGTAATCCATGGTTTCACCGCTAAGCGCCATGTTGTCTGTGTTCATGACCCCGTGGATAAAGCCAACTAGCTGCCACTGGGCAATCAGGTGGGCCTGCTTTTTGCCCACTTCCTGCAAAAGCCCGAGATAAGGGTTCTCCCTTGTTTCGAGTTCCGGGTAATGACGCTGGATGGTATAATCGGCCAGGGATCTAAGTTCGTCTGCCGGCCGGGTTCTGGCGGCGAATTCAAAGGTGCCGACGCGGAGATGGCTGGTGGCCACCCGCGTTAAGATAGCCCCGGGCAAAGTGGTTTCACGAAAGACAGGCTCTCCCGTGTCGACCACGGCCAGGCCGCGGGTTGTCGGGATGCCCAGCCCATGCATTGCTTCACTGATGATGTATTCCCGCAGCATAGGACCCAGGGCAGCGCGCCCGTCTCCCCGCCGGGAGTAGGGTGTTTGCCCGGATCCCTTGAACTGTATGTCAAAACGTTCTCCCTGCGCTGTGATCTGTTCGCCCAGCACGTGGGCCCGACCGTCACCCAGGATGGTAAAATGGCCAAACTGATGGCCCGCATAAGCCTGGGCCAGAGGCTGTGCCCCCTCGGGCAGACGGTTGCCTGAAAAAATGGCCGCCCCTTCCTCTCCCTCTAATCGTTCGGGATTAAGGCCCAGTGAAAGAGCCAAAGGTCTGTTAAATAAAACCAAAGTGGGCTCGGAAACCGGGGTTGGGTTCAGGCGGGTGTAAAAAGCACCTGGCAGTTGAAGGTAACTGTGCTCCAGGTTCCAACCTATTTTGCTGCTGTTTTTGTTTCTTGTCATGATATGATTTCACCTCTGTTGGCTGCCTTATATGCTTTTCATAAAGAAGAAGACTCTGTAAGGCGGCGTTTGATTTGTATTGCACTATGCATCTTCATGGATTGCATAAAATAAGAAGGTACCTTAAAGCCGCATTGCTTTTTTATTATATAATAAAATATATCAATTTGAAATAAGGTTAGCAAAAAAAAAATTTAACATTTACCCTTATCTTCGGGGCATGTTCTTTAGTTAGTCACGTTATTACTATTTTGACCAATTCATTTCAACCATTTCAATACCCTCTAACTGCTACCAATATCTTTGGACAAATGGGCTTTCAGCTCTTATTGCCCGGCCCCTCAGAAGAGTTTTTTTCAGGACTTTTGCCATTACAATGCTTGCTCTTATTATCAGAGGCCGTTTTTTAAAAAGAAAAGATAGTTGTAAAAAAAGCGCTTATTTAAAATAGAGGCTTTCTGAAAATCAAAAAGCCCCCTAAACGAGATAACCAATATATCTGCGCTATTTATTGTTTAGGGCTGCACCTGGAATTCGGCGCTATCCCTGATGGAATGCTGCCTGCTGATATCGTCTGAGTCCCGGTGCATGCCGATAATCAGTTCGTATGTTTCTCCTGCGACAATTTCTTCAACATTGTAACCTTCATCTGCCGGAAAACTAAGCGGATAGGCAAATTCTAAAACTGTTTTACCTTCTGACCGGTCTGTAAATGGCTGTTCTACAGCATCAGTTTCAGCCTCAGAGTGAGAGTGCCCCCTGCCCACATCATCTCTGTAAGCAGGCTCACCATCATCTGTCAGGTAGCCAAGGACCATGTTAGCCCCATTCATCCCACCATCGCTTTCATTAATCCCTACTGAAAGCCACCCCTCAACTTCAGCTTCCATCAAGACATAGAAATAATCTTCATCATACGCCAGGTAGATTGCAGCACCAGAAGCTTCAACAGGATCAAGAGGGTATTCTTCGCTGGAGCCATCCATGTTAAGAGGTTCATCGACTTTCCCCATCATATTTCCGGGTTCTTCAACAACCTCTTCCTCCGGCTCTTCAACCGGTTCCTCTATAACTTCTTCTGCTGGTCCTTCATCACATGCGGCAACAAAAACCATGAGCAAGATAAAAACCACAACCAAAACACCCTTTTTTAACATTTACAATTCCCTCCTACAAATTTCACAAACAGCATTTGAGCAAATAAGCAATTAGTCGTGCATCTATATGTAACCCTACCATTGTAATAGGAGATATAAACTTATTTTATATATACAATTCATATCTGTCAACTGGTAATTTGTTGTCGCTGGTAATTTGTTGTCGCTTTATTCCTCGTTGCATTTTAAAGCAATATTCAAACTGTCGTTGCATGTCGATGTGCAACAACTAAAAAATAACATCGCCAGCTTGTACATAATATCGCTACTGACATGCTCCCATGGCTAAAGCTATGCTGGATTCACCAGAGACTTCTACAATCTAATCTAACTCTTCCGGAGCAGCTTACAAATATTTTCCACCTTCTTTTACGGTATAGAAAAGCCTGTTATTTAGATATATTCTTTCTCTTCCAATTTTTCAGAAGTCAAGATACCTGAGTCAAAATACCTGCTACTTCAAGAGAAAACCAATAATTAGCAGCTGTTTTCCTTGACACATTGGTTGCCAGTATTATTATCGATATATTATTATATTAATGATACAATAACTTAAATATCAAATATTGATTTACATAAAGGTGGTGTACTAATGAAACGGAGAATGATCATACTTGCATCCATAGCTGTTCTTTTGTTGGTAGGTTTAACAGTATATATGATGCTAGGCACAATTGATGATGAAAATGCCGGAATCGATGAACCAGTTACAGATATTGATCCAGAACCTGAAGAGGACCCTGTAGAAGAAGTTGAACCTACCATGGAAGTAGTCGCTGAAGACTTAGGCCAGATCTGGGGGATTGATTTCTTGCCCGGCACGTCAAAACTACTGGCCAACGAAAATTCGGGGTCGATGTTTCTAATCGATACGGAAACACTTGAATTCGATGAGATCGCAGGTGCTCCAGAAGTCGCAGCAGACGGGCAGGGCGGTTTGCTTGACCTGAAGGTATCGCCCGACTTTGATGATGATAATTTAGTCTATTTAACCTATTCTGCCGCAAATGAAGCAGGGGAAACAACAACCCAACTGGCCCGTGCGTCACTGGACTTAAAAGAACAAAGATTAAATGATTTAGAAGTTTTATACGTTGCCGAACCATTTATGGACAGTACCTCTCATTACGGCTCCCGCGTGGTGGTTAGGGATGACTACCTGTACATGACGATTGGTGACCGCGGTGACAAGGACTTCGAGGATCACGTAGCACAAGATACTACCAATGTGCTTGGCACAACCATCCGGCTGCTGCAGGACGGCACCATCCCTGAAGATAACCCGTTTGTAGATGATGCTGATGTTCTTGATGAAATCTACACCTACGGGCATCGCAATTCGCAGGGCATGACCATCCACCCGGAAACCGGTGAGATATGGCAAAGCGAACATGGCGAGCAAGACGGTGATGAGATAAACATCATCCACGGGGGCAACAATTACGGCTGGCCTATAGCCACCTATGGTTACACCTACGGAACCGGACAGGATATCGGGGTCCTTCCTGAAGAACATGATGACACGATTAACCCGGTGCATTACTGGGAATTCGGCAGCGGCGGTTTTCCCCCCGCAGGGATGAGCTTTTATGATGCAGACGGTTTTGTAGACTGGAAAGGTGATCTCTTTGTCGGCGGCCTGGCCAGTCAATACCTGGCGCATTTCCGGGTTACTGATAATGGGTTAGAAGAGCTTGAACCGCTGCTTGCAGACGAAGGCTGGCGCATCCGAGACGTAACTACCGGGCACCATGATGGAGCGATCTATGTCGCTGTTGAGAACGGCAGTACCTCAATCGCCCGCATTGCGCCTGAGCCAGTCGAATAATCTTCGAAAAGCATACAGGAAATCAGGGGCAGGGACCAAAGGCCCAAAGGCCGGCCTTCCCCTGGTCATGATCCTCTTCAAAAACCTCTTCCCACAGAGGGTCTTTACTAAAAGCATCTTTCAAGGATTTAACTATTTTGGGTATATACTCTCTTGTAATATGTAGCAGGGGGACGGGGTACTTGCTACATATTCAAAACAGCAAAACATGTTTTCGGCTGCAGGCAGTTTTCTATGGTTATATGTTATCATATCTGCATATCTGCATGCTAGTTTTTCATCAATGAAAGTAAAACTCTTGCTGCATTCTCGGGTCCATTGTATTTTTCTTGCCAAGCTTTCAATTGGTTCATATTGGCAGAAAAACTTTGATCATTTAATATGTTGTGAATATAGGTATTTAGTTGTTTCTTCTTAAGAACATAAAATGGCAGATTCAACCCTGCTTTATGGTTTTCAATTAATTGTAGATTCAGGTTTTGCTCCGGCTGCAGCGGGAATCCTATAATGGGGGTGCCTGATGCAATGGCTGTTTGAATGCTGCCCTGTCCGCCATGAATGATGGCCAGATCGCATAAGGGTATAACTTTATGCGAGGGTATATGATCTTTAAGAAGTATGTTTTCTGACGCTTCAAAATTCCTGGGATGAACTGTGGTACAGAAAATTACACGGCAATCCAAATCTTTCAGAGATTCATAAACTCGAGAAAGACAATCTTCAACACTGGAAGTAAGGGCTACAAATATTTTAGGTTTATCTGTCTGAAAGAACTCATAGACATCCTGTGGTAATTCTCCAAAGAGTTTGGCGTAAATGGCTCCTGCATGAAACAGCTTAATGCGACTGCTGTATCGAGAATCTCTTGTGTTTTCCCAGTTCTCCATCTCTTCTTTGGAAATACCTATGATTTCCGGAATATCCGTTACAAGGGCATAATCACCGAGGAACAAATCGGCAACCGATTCTACGGGTGCAATCTCCAGTTTTTTTGCGACAGCATTAAAAGGTTTGGTGTAAATTTTTGCATGGGAATAGAGCCAGTTCGCAAACCGTGTTTTCCACTTTTCAGGCAGCAGGCGAATAATCCCACGGTTAAAATCCTTTCTATATGGAGCTAAGTTTTTTTCAAAAACGGGCGGTAAAAATGACCCATGAGCTGTGGAAAGAGGGATATTTAAAAATCTAGCAGAGATCTTTGTTGAAAGAGTAAAGCCAATATGAACAAGACTGACCTCATGTTTTTTGAAGAATTCAATTTCACCTTCTACATGCTCCCAAAGTTCCCTATACGTATAAAAATTGGGCCTCTTGCCGATATTTGCCAACACATAGTCTCTGCAACTCTCTTCCGTCATCACTGGTGGAACTATGTGGTAGGGAATGCTTTCCTCCTGCAGTATACCTTCATAAGTGCCTCCGTGAGTGGCGACAACGGGGGTTGCGCCTTGCTTTGTTAGTGCTTTATAAATTTCTATTGCCCTGGATGTTTCAGATAAATATGCAAGGTTGGGAAATAAACAAATACTCATAATCAGATACCTCCGGTTGGTTTACGACACATAAGCAGGAAAACGGGTTAATTGCATCATATGTGAGGGGCGAGGTGTCAAAAGCCCCCATCCATTTTTTGCGCACCCCCAAAACAAACATTAGAAGAGCGCCAAAAGGAGCCGTCAGGCTGTTTGATAGGTGGCCTCAAAAGACATTTTATGGTAAAAGGTGCAAAAAGGAACCGTCCCCACTAGCACAGCCTGAGTGTGACAAAATTGCCCCGTCCCTCACTGACACACGGGAGTGTAGCAGGTACCCCGTCCCGCTGCTACAAGCTACTACGTAATTGAATATAGTTTCCTATTTTGCCGGCTTCATCTCGAAGAATAAGATAAATATTTTTCTGCCAAGGACTTTATAAAACAACTTGCCTATTATGCGGCCGTCCGGTAATATTTTTACGTTGTCGATGGCTTTTCGTAGAAGCAGGGGGTTTTCAGGTTGATTGTAATCGATTCTTAAAGAATCCTCATCTTTTTTAAGTTCGAATGCTCCAAAGCGTATTTTGTTCAGAAGGACGTTTGAACCGGTGTTTTTTCCTATGATTTCTTTCCGGTGGTTCAGTGGCTTGAGGGATATCCATGGGAAACTGGGAGCAGTTACATAGTATTCGCCGGAGAAGTCTTCCGGTTCAGGTATTGTTCCATGCTGTTCGTACTGTGAGTTAAGTTCGCGTAATTCATTAATAATCATAATTAAATTTACCTCATTCCTTTGGAAATCTAATTGTTATGCCTACTTCCGCTCGTCAGCCTGAGCTAAGCTATCGAATTGATATACTCACCTCCGCCCGAGCTGGGCTAACAAGTTGTTATGCTTACTTCCACCCGTCCGTCCGCCCGAGCTGGGCTAACAAGTTGTTATGCTTACTTCCACCCGTCCGTCCGCCCTAGCTGCATAACTTTAAGATTTATTTCGATAAAAAGAAATGATTTCCTTCTATTGGAATGAAGCAATCAATAACCCAAAGCAAAAAAGGCGTTGCCTTCATGCAGGTATTCTCTACCCAAAGGCTTTCCTCAATTGCCATAAATGTATTTGTGACAGTGGGTGTAGCAGGGGGACGGGGTACTTGCTACATATGTAGCAGGGGGACGGGGTACTTGCTACATATGTGAGGGGCGAGGTGTCAAAGGACCCCATCCATTTTTTTGCGCACCCCCAAAACAAACAGTAGAAGAGCGCCAAAAGTAGCTGTCAGGCTGTTTGATAGGTGGCCTCAAAAGACATTTTCTCCCAAAAGGTGCCAAAAGGAACCGTCCCCTTTT
>PUKQ01000034.1 GCA_003550565.1 Syntrophomonadaceae bacterium | reverse complement strand
TTATCTAAAACATGTTATAATACTATTTGACTGAAAATATTTTCTTTTTGAGGAGGTTAAACTATGTCTTCTTTTCCGGATAGGAACAACCCCTATAGTTTTAACCCTTACTTGGAGTGGCGAAATAATATTGATTATTACGCCGATGATCCCTTCTTGCAGGAGATGGTAAAGGTATTTGCCGGTTCCCAGGCCGAGGAAGTAGATCATGAGGCAAGGGAAATCTCCGAAAAGGTTTCTTTCCGCTGGCGGGATTTCGCCGAGAAGATCGCTTATCCTGAAAAACGACCCTTTATGATGCATTACGACGGCCATAAAAACCGGATTGACCGTATAGTCCGTCCACACGAACTTGAAGTCATGGAAAAAGAAGTTTTCGGGGAAGGTATTTTTTCCGACAACACCTCTCCCTGGAGCCGTTTTATCAAGATATTGCTTTTAAGCCAGAATTCGGAAGCAGGGGTCCTTTGCCCTCTGGCCTGCACCTGGGGGCTGGTTGAGCTTTTGAAATATTTTGCGGATACACCGGAAACAATGCATATTCTTAATCATGCCAAAGAGGGAATTGACGGAGATTACGCCATTGGGGCCCAGTTTGTATCGGAAATCCAGGGCGGCTCCGACGTCCCCGCCAACCTCCTGGAAGCCGTAAATGAAAACGGCAGCTGGCGTCTTTACGGCAACAAGTTTTTCTGTTCCGCCGCCCATGCCGATTATGCGGTCGTTACTGCCAAGCCACAGGATTCAAAAGATGTGGGCCTGTTTGTGGTTCCCATGTGGCTTCCCGGCAACAAGGAGAAGGAATTGCGCAACGGCTATACCATCGACCGCATTAAGTGGAAGATGGGCACGGTGGAACTGCCCACGGCGGAAATCACCTTTGACGGAGCCCTGGCCTACCCCGTCGGCCCGTTGAATCGCGGCGTGGCCAACGTGGTGAGCCTCGTCCTGACTTATTCTCGCCTGGCAGTTGGTATGGGCATGAGTGGCGCTATGTTAAGGGGCCTGCGGGAGACCAAGAAATACGCGGATTTCCGCAGTGCATTTGGGGCTCCGTTAAGCGCATTCCCCATGGTGGCTGGCCAGTTGAACCGGCTGGAAAACTATGCCAAACGCTCCATCGCCGGTAGCTTTAGCGTTTACCGGGATTTTATCTCCCTGCCCGGCGGCCTTGCCCCGGGGTTAACCACAGATGAACCGCCGGATATAAAAAGGAAACGCTTTAATGTGCGCCAGCTGGTCATGCTGCAAAAAATCATTGTGGCCGCAGATGCCATTGATATGTCACGTCTGAGCATAAGTATTCTGGGAGGGCACGGCGTCATGGAGGACTTCTCCAGTTTCCCCCGCATGTTCCGGGACGGAATGGTAAATGAACTCTGGGAAGGTCCGCATAATGTGCTTTTAACTCAGATGCACCGTGATTTTAAGCGAGTCGAAGAATGGTATCCACCGGAAGATTTCGTGGCCGATCTGCTGGAAGGAGCAAACCAGGATACCATCAAGGAATACACAGATGAACTACAGGAGATCCTGGCAGTACCTCATCTCTTCAGCATGGATGATAAGACCCTGAAAACGTGCGAACAGTGGAATGATTTTTGCACCCGGCTCTTCCACACCTACCAGGACCTGGCCCTTTCCCAGGTAACCGTGGAGACAGGGCAAGTGTGAGAATGTGACAGTGGGGACGGGGCAATTTTGTCACATCGCAGTTCGCTGCCGATGATAATTTTGATCTTTTCGTTGCCTCACAACTTTTTGCCCACAGCACAACTAAAGAAAAAACTCAAAAATAGATTAGTATTTAGCCCCTAATGCAATTGTAAGCAAATTGAGAGCACACAGAATTGAGCGGACACAGTGCACCAAGGGAATAATTATCTAAAGGATAAATGATGTGACAAAATTGCCCCGTCCCCACCGTCACGGGTGGGCTTGGACATCCCTGTGGAAGGCGGATGCACGATATTCTGTAGCCAGGAATGATGGGAGGTATTATTTTTATGTCTGAAAATCATAAAGAAGAAGATTTGCACCAAGAGGACAATCACCGCGATGAAGATAAGCACCAAGGTCACAATGGACACGACAAGCATGCCGGTCACAGTCCCGCTATGTTCCGGGACAAGTTTTGGCTTTCTTTACTCATGACTTTACCGGTGGTTTTTTGGTCGGAACATATTCAAAGTCTTTTGGGATACCAGGCGCCGGTGTTTACCGGTTCTGCTTATATTCCTCCTGTGCTTGGCACAGTGATTTTTTTATACGGTGGCCTGGTTTTTATTCAAGGGGCCTGGCGGGAGTTAAAAACGCGATTGCCCGGGATGATGACCCTGATTTCCCTGGCTATAGTAGTAGCTTTTCTTTTTTCGTGGATTGCAGAACTTGGGCTGATTCAAGCCGAAGCGCTTTGGTGGGAACTTGCCACTCTGGTTACGATTATGCTCCTGGGCCACTGGATCGAAATGCGCTCCATTGTTCAGGCGCAGGGTGCTTTGCAGGAGTTGGCGAAACTTCTTCCGGATACCGCTACTCGAGTCACCGAATATGGTGAAGAAGAAGTGGCAGTGAACGAGCTGAAAGAAGGCGAGCTCGTTCTGGTCCGCCCGGGTGAAAATATTCCGGTAGATGGGATTTTGCGAAAAGGTAAAAGTGACGTTAATGAAGCAATGATTACCGGTGAATCGGTACCGGTTAAAAAGCAAATAGGCGACGAGGTTATTGCCGGGACAAATAACGGGGATGGTTCGCTGCAAATTGAAGTTACAGGTACCGGAGATAATACCAAGCTTTCGGGGATCATGAAATTAGTAGCCGAAGCACAAGCATCTAAATCCAGGGCCCAGAATTTAGCAGACCGAGCCGCACGGCTCCTTACCGGTATAGCTGTTGCTGCCGGCTTACTTACTTTAATCGGATGGCAGCTTGTAGGGATGCCCATTGATTTTACCATAGTCAGGGTGGTTACTGTTTTGGTCATTGCTTGTCCGCATGCACTGGGCTTGGCTGTACCTCTGGTTGTGGCCATTTCCACAACCCTGGGAGCCTTTGGTGGTCT
>PUKQ01000117.1 GCA_003550565.1 Syntrophomonadaceae bacterium | reverse complement strand
GGTTTTTAGCAAGGGCAAAGTATCCTATATCGTCGGATCAAGCCGAGATATAACCAAAAACGAACAAATAAAAAAAGAAAAAGAAGATTCCTTGCATAAACTGCAAAAAGCCCTGGAAGAAGCTATTCGTTCCATGGGCGCGGTAGTGGAAAAAAGGGATCAATATACAGCAGGCCACCAGCAGCAAGTTGCAAAACTCGCCTGGGCCATCGCAGACGAAATGGGCCTTGATGAAGAACGATGCAAAGGTTTGCATCTGGCCGCACAGCTCCATGACATCGGCAAAATAGTCATACCTTCCGGTATATTGAACAAACCCGGTAAATTAAGTGAATTAGAATTTAAAATTATTAAGGAACACCCCAAAGTAGGAGCTGAAATAGTAGCAAACATAGAATTTCCCTGGCCGCTGGCTGAAATCATCCACCAACATCACGAAAAAATTAACGGCAGCGGATACCCTCAGGGGCTTAAACAAAATGAAATACTGCTGGAAGCTCGTATTTTATGCGTTGCCGATGTTGTTGAAGCCATGTCTTCACACCGCCCATACCGGGCGTCTTTAGGCGTGGATACAGCGCTACAAGAAATTTCCCAACAAAAAGGCATCCTTTTTGACTCTGAGGTAGTGGATGCTTGTCTAAAATTATTTCAAGAAAGAGGTTTTACCCTGGATTAATCTGTATTGCATATAAGTATTAATGGAGAGGATAAAAAGGCATGCCTTTGGTGTTTCCAAAATACTGGAGCATTTTGGTACTTCCACAAGCATCGCACACAACATTTAGCCCCTTTTCTTTTTCTGCAACAGTTGCCCTAATCTCTTTTATTTGACGGCAATCCTCACAAATAAAATCATAAACAGGCATACAACAACCTCCTTTGATTTTATTAATTATCCATAAGGCAAATATTTTTGAAATGCAGAACTTGTTACTTTTCTTCCATTTTCTTCATAATTTCTTCCCCTATGGCATTCGCGCCGCCAAATATATATACATGGGGAAGTAAATCTGATGATAATGATTTCAGATAATCAACCACTGACAGGGGCATATCTGTAGGTCCGGCAAGCAACATCGGAGCTTCAAGGATAGCCGCATAGGCTCCACCGCTTAAAGCGTCGGGAAAATCTAAACCACTGGCAATGGTAACATTAGAAGGCCCCTCAAAAAACCTTTCCGCCAACTTCACCGCAGTCTCCCACCGATTATTCCCCGCAATACGCTCACCGGCTCCGGATTCTTCATATACTTCCTCACTTAAGGCAGAGGTGCCTCCCACAACATAGACCTCTTCTAAATCATCCTCATGGCTTACCAAAAATTCTGCCGTCTTCACATCCAGTGACGAAGAAGAGGAAAGCAATATTATGCCGCCCCGGTTGGCAGCAGCACTGGCCACAGTTAAAGCATCAGGGAAGTTCTCGCCCGTGGCCATAAAAACAGGAAAACCGCCTTCCTTATTTTCCAAAAACTTTTCCCCTACCTTCACCGCAGTTTCATAACGATTATCACCGGCAAGCCTTTTAACTTCATGATTAAAGTTTTCTTCTATCTCATCTTGAACTTCCGCAGAAATAGCCGCATCACCACCCAAAATATAAATAGTACCATCAGGCTGCAACACCCGTTCTATCTCTGCAGCGGCATCATCATGCAACCTGTCCGCAGGAGTAAGCAAAAGTGGACCATTGCTGTGATAAGCAAAGGAGCTCCCCGCCAAAGCATCGGGGAAATCATCTCCCCGCGTCAAAACCACCGCCTCCGCCGATTGAGAATTAGAAAAAGCTTCCCGGCTTATCTCCACCGCCGTCTGGTAACGTGATTTTCCGAAAATACGATTCTTTGATTTAACCGATATAAGGATCTCCGTTCTTAATAAGCCCCGGAGATAATCATTAACAACACTTTCTCCATAAGTTGAAGACGGAGCCCACCTACCTCCGAGTTCTTCTACATATTTAATTGTCCCCGCCCAGCTGGTAGTCAATACTACATAATACCGGCCATGCGGTTCACCCACAGGATCAATACCTACATAAGCTCCAATATGATTAAAATGGCCACGGACGCCATCTTCCGGAGTGTCGAATTTTTCATGAGCATCAGGGCAATCACAGGGCCCTCCTTCTGCTGTTTTAATGCCGGCCCAATTGTTAAAATAAGGCTCCACAACCCCGCCATATCTTCCAAAAGCTGTTTCTTTGGCTGACTGTGCATAGAGAACTTCCGGCCTGATGCCCATTAACCTACCATACTTCCAATAGGTTGGTGCAATATCTATGAACCTTTGGTGAGCATCCCTGCTTTGAGCCCATTTTTGCGCTTGAGAAACAGAAGCTTCCGGTTCTCCCATTATAGGGGTTTTAGAAGAACATACACTAATTTCTTCACTCCATAAAACCTCATGACCTAACGTCAGGGAAAAAAATAGGGCCAACAGACAAACTATCAGGACGTAATTAATTCTTTTTGCCATAAGAAAGCTCCTCCGTTTTTTTGTATTTTTTAATACAATACCCTCACCAATTTAGCGTAAATTATGTCTAAAACACTTTCCCTTATAGCATTTGAACCACCATATATATTTACTGCGGGTAAATCCGGGTTTTTTGTTTCTAAATAAGCCATAACGGCTTCGGGAAGACTTTCAAGCCCGACAAGCACCACCGGAGCTTTAAGGGTAGCCGCGTAGGCTCCACCGCTTAAAGCATCGGGAAAATCTAAACCACTGGCAATGGTAACATTAGAAGGCTCCTCAAAAAACCTTTCCGCCAATTTTACCGCAGTTTCCCACCGATTATTCCCCGCAATACGCTCACCGGCTCCGCATTGTTCATACACTCTCTCACTGAGAGCAGAGGTGCCTCCCACAACATAGACATCTTCTAAATCATCCTCATGGCTTACCAAAAATTTTGCCGTCTTCACATCCAGTGACGAAGAAGAGGAAAGCAATATTATGCCCCCCCGGTTGGCAGCAGCACTGGCCACAGTTAAAGCATCAGGGAAGTTCTCGCCCGTGGCCATAAAAACAGGAAAACCGCCTTCCTTATTTTC
>PUKQ01000046.1 GCA_003550565.1 Syntrophomonadaceae bacterium | reverse complement strand
TCAAAACTCCCCGCAGGAGCAGACCAGTGCGAAAACTCGTAACCCTCCGCAGAATCCGCATCTATATCCACTAACGTGTCCTCAGTATACGGGCCGGCATCGGTAACATCCGTGGCCGTACCGCCTTCCTCCGGGTCGGCAGCCATGGTCAGGGTATAAGTATCTTCCTCGGCTATGCTGGTAACCAGGACATCGTCTATGTGGAAATAAGACCATCTGTCATTGGGCCCAGCAGAAGCATCCCGGTTATGGGCCACAAAAGCGATTCTTATATCTCCGTTTGCGGTATAATCGTTCAAATCTAGTTCATATTCATGCCAGGTATTTATACCATCCGGAAAATCATCTGCAAGCGTTAAACTATAGGTGTCTTCACCGCCTCCATCAACCTGGACAACCACGTCAAAACCTTCAAAATCATCTGCCCTCACCGCTACATTTATTATCTGGAAACTAAGGGTTGCTTCGCTTCCTGCGGGTAACTCAAAATACGGCGTGTTCAGGGTTGTGGTCCAAGTTCCCCTACCAGGCAGAGGATCACTGACACTGGCGGCAGATGCAGGATTACTTACATAATCATCGGTACTGCGGTCCCAGCCGTTTGCAGAGCCGCAATCAGACCAGTCCGCAGGCGGGAAGGTAGTGTCTTCAAAGTCTTCGTTAATATGTTCCGTGGTATCTTGCTGGGGGGTAACCCCTACCAGTGGTTCATCGTCCTCCCATAGATTCATGAAACTTTGATAAAGATCTTCCATGGTTTGCATGAAATAGCCGGACGCATCTTCCCAGAAAGTAGAAGAAGCTTCCTGCAACTCCGCAGTCCCGCCTTCACCCTCACTTTCTGCTAAAAGTTCCTCCAGTAAATCATGCAACAGGCCCGCTTCAATGAGATCGAGCAGGATATCAACCAGGATGCTGCCCGGCGAGCCATCTCCCATTTCATCAATGATTTCATCGGCCTTTGCGTAAATGAAATCGGTCAGACTTTCATCGGCGATAAAATCAGACGCCAGGTTTAAAAGGAATGAAGGGAGGACCTCCCCCATATAATGGGCACGTGTATGCCCGGGATTTTCCGGGTCGTACTCTTCCTGCATGAAGCCGGTAATATTCTCTACCGGCAACCCTTCAAAGCATTCAAACAGGGCCACCAGGAAAGCATGGCTGTTCTCGCCGGAGAAAAGGGCCGAAAGATCGCCCAAGAGCTCTTCCAGGGGAGCCCCCGTAATGGCATCTTTTAAAGCGGTGGTTATTTCTTCTTCCCTGTCGGGGTCGGCAAAATAGTCGCCCAACCCCTGAAGGTCAAAGAAGTCAATAAGTTCATGGGCTACCTCCACCAACCTCTCGTAAACAGTCTGCGGGTTACCTTCCCCGTCTTCAAGGCCTTCCACCTCCAAGACCGAGGCAAGGCCCGCAAAAGGCACGTTGCCCACAAAGCTTTCGGCAAATTCGCCCGGGATCGTTTCCAGCCGCGGGTCGCCCTCTATTTCCGCAGCAATGGCCGGGAAGTCAAAATCACCGAGAAGATCCTCAATGGCATTGAACACGTTGTCCGGGTTTTCTTCATCGGTGACATCGTCCACAAAGGCGATTACTTCGGGGCCTACTTCCTCATTTAGGGCCTCGCCCATATCGGAAAAGAGGTCATAGTCAAATACTCCGGCGGCATCCGTGCCCCAGTCGGTAAGGGTACCGGGAGTTTCACCGTCAACCTCGGGTGCCCCGCCGGAAATGAGCCAGGTAAAAAATGCCGTGTTTATCATGTCCGGAATTATGGCCGCCACTTCCGGCCCCAACATTTCACCAACCACGTTATCTCCATCCAGATCCCTGCAACCATCCGGGACCCTGGGGGGAGCTTCAGCTTCAATGGCTTCAAACGAGGAATTCAAGTAATCCTGCAAACCGGAATATCCCAAGTAATCATACTCACGTTTGACAAGGCCGTCTACGAGCCTTTCTACGGCATCCACCAGAGCAACATGGTATGACTCCGCATCTTCTTCCGTGCCGATGGCTTCTCCGAAAGCCTCCATCAGCGTGCCGAACAACTCTTCATTGCCGGCTATTCTCGCCACTACCTGCAGGGCATAATCCACCGGCACCTCTGCTATGTCGCCAAGCACAGTGCTCAGTAATTCATGCTCCAGCAGGTCTATTACGGCGGTACTGCCGTGCTTGATTATGATTTCCACCATGTCTTCCAGGAGTGAAGCCAGCGCGGGATCTTCTATTATCCCGGCCAGGCCCTCCTCCACGTCCGGGCCCAGTTCACCCACTTCGGCAGCCAGATCCCGGGCAATGTCTTTGATCCTGCCGTCCTCGTCGGAAGTTATTTCCGCTGCCAGGGCGGCTACCGGGCCGTAAGAGACATCGATAACGCCGCCAATTAAATTGTTCGCCAGGGCAAAAGTTTCTTCATGTCCGGTAACATCGGCCAGGATACCCCGGATGTTTTCATTTACGCTCTCATCGGCCAAAAGGTCATAGACGATGTTGTAGAGGAAGCCGGTCTCTTCCATTAAGATGTTACTATCCTCCGTATCTTCCGCCAGCAGGTAAGCAGCAATAACGGTACCGAGAACATCGGATAAATTCATGTTTGCTGTTTCATCATCACCGATAATCCCCGCCAAAATTTCTTTTACCGGCTGGATACTGAGGAAATCTTCATCCTGCGGATCTATTGCCAGCAGATCAAAGATGATCTCATCCAGCAAGGCAGGATCCATACTGTCCAGGGCAGCGGCAATTACATCCACGACTTCATCAATATCTATTGTTTTTTCTTCGGCGGTAGTTACTTCTTGCTGGACTAGATATTCACCGCTATCTTCTTCGGATTCCATACCCATCAGCAGCTGGAAGCTATCCGTCCCAAGGGAGGGCACGGACTGAAGCATGCTTTCCTGGCAGAGCTCCTGCAGTTCCGATTGGGCAGACACAGAAGATGTGCTTCCAGCTAAAAATCCTCCAAAAGAAGTTATGTAGCCGGCAAATGCCTCATACAGATTAATCAGGGAAGTAAATATAGATTCTACCGACAGGTCAAAAACTGTTTCGCTGTTTAGAATATTGGACATTGTATTCAAAGCCCTTCTGCCAACTTCGTAATCGACAATTTCGGGGGCAAGATGGTCTCCCACAATATAACCCGCAAATCCGGCCAGATCCTCTTCTTCCAGCAGTTCCACCATAAAACGCGAGGGAATATTTTCCATGATATAACCCAGGCGGTAAGCGCGGCTGACTACTTCTCCGTTTATCTCTTCGGTTTCCTCTTCCAGATAACCGGTAATATTTTCCAGCGGAAAGCCCAGAAGGGACTCTCTCACATCCCACAACATTTGCGCCGGACCTTCGCAGCCTGCACACATTTCCCCACTCTCACAACCTTCACATTCCCCGCACGGCTCACATTCTTCGATATGCAGAGCCGATTTTAATTCAGCGGCGTTTATGCACAACTCGAGATCATCCAGCAGTCCGGCAATACTCTCACGGCCTCCGGCAGGGTCATCCAGGTAAGCACCGATATCGCTTAAGACCGGGATAACCGTATCCGCAGCCTGCTCAAGCAACCAGATAGCCTCCTGGTTGTCTGCCAGCAGGGAAGCCATATCGTCAAGCAACTCCAGCTCGCCCACCAGCACCTCTTTAAGCAGCTCGGAAATATTACTGTCGGGATCTTCTTCCAGAAGGGCACCCAGGGAAGCGGGAAGGCCGGGATCATCCTCCCCCTGAAGAGAATCCGTTATGGCATTGGCCAGCACACTGTCCAGGGATTCGTTGTTCTCATTCTCATAAGTCAGGGCTTCCCCCAGGAAGCCGGAAGCGATCTCCACCACGGAAGGGACAAAATCATCGGCCACTACATCGGTAATGAAGTCGCTCATGTAAGTGGGTAGATAATCTGAAGGGGGCGTTTCGAAATCGCCCTCTATCCATTCCATCATTGTTTCGACAACGGCATTTAATCCGTAACGGCCACCCTGTTCAATTTCTACCCAGGAAACGCCAATCGTTTCTACTGTGCTGTCTCCAGTGGGCTCATTGGCATCATAAAAATGCCACACCTGGTTATCGTCAGCGGGGTCAATATAAGAAAACCCTTCGATATCACCGGTGTTGCGGGGGTCGGTATAGGTTTCGGCATCCGAACCCCAGCAGGCATAATGCACACTCAGGTAAAGGAGGTACTTGAGCCCTCCACCGTCCTGGGGAGCATAAGCAAAGGCATCATCATGGCTGGTATCTCCGGCTTCACTACAGCTGTTGGGAACTTCCCTTGCCGGGCCGATCTGAACCCACTGGCTTTCGTCCCAGATATCCGCCGGCTCCACCCAGCCGATCCAGCCATCATCGGTGAGAAACTTATGCAGTAAATCGTGGACGTGCCCCAGAAAATCTTCGTCCGTCAGGATCTCTACCAGGGTATCTTCTACGGCATCTACGGTCCGGTAGTCGGTGACCACGTCCGCCAGCCCGTTTAAACCCCAGTCTAAAATGTCTTCCGTAATTGCTTCCACCTGATCGTGAAAGAGGTCTGCCAGGCCATCATCTTGCAGGAAGGTGGCCGCCGCCTGCAGCGCCTGCTCCGTGGAAGCATCCAGCAGGTCTTTAATGACTCCCCGGGAATCCGATTCCGGTTCCAGCAGCTCGGCGGGGATATTAACCACGTCTCCCGCCGCCTCTTCGGCTATATCGCTTAACATCTCCTCGGCATCAGCCAACTCGTCCACTATCATGTCAACGGCCTCATCTCCCGTGTAACCGGCATCTTCCACCGTGAACACAAAGTCTTCCTCGCCCTCGGGAGTAGCATCATCAATCATTTCTTCTACCATCTCGTTTGCTGCAGAAATTGCCGCGGGGGGGTCAATGCTCGCCGCCAATTCCTCTCGATAACCGCTTATCCTGTCCGAAAGGTCATCTTCGAAATATCCCGCCTCAAGTTCTTTTAATTCCTCCGCGCCTTCAATTCCGGCCATAAACTCGCAGGCGGTAGAAAATCGCCCCGGGGTGGCAATAACATCCGCAGCCTCGTAGTCCACAAGGAATCTGCTTATAATGCTGTCGGGCAGGCTCGCAGAATCACTTTCGGTTAAAAACTCCGTTACCGGACTCCTTAACCAGCGGAGGCTGCTGGCTACGCGGTCTTCGCTGATCATATTCACCAGCAAAGCCTGCTTATCTGCGTCATAGTCATGCACATAGCGTCGCGGGGAAAGGAGCTTTAAGAGCGGGGTAAAAATGCGATCCAGAAAACCAACGGCGGCAACACCAAATTCGTGCCCGTAATGGAGCAGGTCTTCCTCCAATAACTCCTTATCGCTTTCAAGGCTCTCATGGAAGCCTTCGAAATGCTCATCTTCCAACGCTATTTCCACGATAACCGCCATGACAATATCGGCAATGCCTGCATCATCTGTCACCGGGTAGCCCTCGTCGTCTTCGCTCAATTCGCCGCCCAGTGAAGTGTATAAATCATCCAGGTCAGTCAGGTTTTCCCGCAGCGCTTCTCTGTCTGCATCCCTTTCTTCTTCTTTCGCACAGGAAGGGCACAATTCACTTTCCGTGCAATGGGGGCATAATTTTTCTTCCGCCGCAACGGCATCAGCCAGGCCATGCAAGATGGCTTCCGCAAGATCATCGCCCATTTCCAGGGCATTGTTCCCCTCCTGGAGGTGAGCGGCAAGTTCATCAAGAGGAACATCATTGACTACGGCGGCTTCTTCCAGCATTAAAAAGAGGTCATCCACAAGTTCGTCTATGTCAATACCTTCGTCATCTTCTTCCCCATCGGGCTCACCAAACAGTTCGTCGGTTATTTCTTCCAGAAAACCGGTGAGCTCCGTTATTAAGTCGCTTATCTCTTCGGACTCAAAGTCTTCCAGTGCTTCATCCATTGCGGAAGTAAGCCTTTCGTCTTCCATAAACTCATCCAAATAGTTATCAAGGGAGGGAAAATCTTCCATCCATTCATCAAACACCTCGGCAAGAGGTCCCTCCTCAAGATCCATCAGGTCGTCAATGGCATCAAGCAATTCATCCAGTATATAATCCAGGTGCTCGGCACCTGCCCCCCCGGCCTCCTCGTCAAAGAAATCACTCAAGGGATCCAGGAAAAGCGGCGCATAATCCTCATGCCCGAATAAACCAAACAGCGTATCCGCCCAAAAAGTCAGGAATTCGGCCACATGGAGTTCTGCGCTGCCACTAGGGCAGTTATGGCAACCGTCACCCCTTGCTCCGTCATCCCCCCAAGTATCATGATTCCAGCAGCACCCACCGTTGTCACCGTTGCCTTCTCCCGCCTCTCCTTCCACATATGCATCCAGGAGAAGATCCATATCCCGGGATATCTGCTCCAGGACCTCACCCATGTGACCCTTCGGGGGGCATTCCGTGCATTCCTCGTTTTCCCCTTCACATACCTCACATTTTTCACCCATGAGCACATCCAGCAGCGGCTGATAAAGAACGTCAGGGCAATCAGCGCAGCCTTCCCCATCACAAAGGACGCATACACCCAGCAAATCATCCAGCAGGGGGTTGAGAACTTCATCCATCAACCGGTCCAACAGCGGATCTATCTCCCCGTTATTCTCCTCATCGCCCAGTAGATGGCGGGTAAGCGGTTCCAGCAAAACCTCTTTAAGGTTTTCCAGGTCTGCTTGAAATACTTCGTCTTCCTCCAGGTTCTGGGAAAAATCGTCGGAAACGCCTTCCAGGTTGTCCAGGATACCGTTTATAACCTCACCCAGCCTGCCGTCCAGTTCCTCATCCATCATTTCTTCGATTTTTTCTTCGATGGGGTCAAAAAACAGCACCCTTACTTCCGCTTCAATATCCGAAAGAGCGCCGCCTTCTTCCTGCAGGCTTTCCAGTGCTTCACCAGTGAAGTTGTCCACAATGTCAAACAGCTCTTCCGCCAAAGTTTCATAACGCCCGTCTTCGGTAAAATCAGTAAGGGCATCTTTGAAAAACGCCTTAAAGCTTCCTTCTTCGTCACTGCGGACCAGGTTCATGAGATCGGCGGTAATTTGCTCCAAAAAATCAAGAAATTCCTCACCCTGCAGGTGTTCGCCAATGACTTCTCCCAGAATCGATACTAATTCCTCGTCCCGCAGCACCTGGCAAAAAATTTTCTCCAGGGCAGAAAGATGCGGCATGTCCAGGCAGGCATATTCCGTTTCCCCGCCTTCCTGGATGCCGCCCGAAATGGCCTCATTAAAGGCACCGGCCACTCGTTCGTCTTGCAGTACCCGGCCCAAAAATTCATACGAGGTTTTTTGTAAAGAATCAAGGGACTCTTCATCATTCATGCCTGTAAGCATCTGATCAAAATAAGAAGCGGCATTGCTTAAAATATTTACCGGTTCCTCATTTGAATCGTATTCTTCCGGTGAACCCGTACTTCCCGCGCCCAAAACAGAACCGGCAGGTCCCATTAAAGGGTTAAAAACCAGCAGGAAGCTCAAGAATACCGCCACTGCCAATTTTAAAACTTTAACATTACGCCCCGTCCAAATTCTCTTATCCACAAGGAATTCCCCCCTCAAATTTGGCCATAAGCATTGCTTGGATCATGGGCTGTCTGTAAACGGCAAGAATTGAATGATAAAAGAGAACAATCATTTTACTGTCGTTAAGTACCGGTAAGGATTATTAAAAATGGCCGCTATTTTCATTTTAAAATAAAAGGAAAATAAACACAATTATCTAAAGCCATTTTATCATTTATATAAATATTCTGTCAATAAGTATGAGTGATTTTCTTTTTGAGGCAACGAAACCAGGCAACGAAACCTGTTTCGATTATTTTTTTATGGTAATTTTTATGATTCCATAAATTGGCATTAACATTTACCTTAAAGGGCGGTAATGTTAAAATACAGGTATGGATACGCCAGCCTGCCTCAATAGCCGGGAAAATTTGACACCAAAAAACAACTTTGCTTCAACAAGCATACCCCCCGGGCATCCAAAGGGAGCGAATGCACGAATCTTGCTGTCTTCCGTTTTCGGGCCATTCGCACAGGATGATGAATACGGCAGCCGTCACATTAACCCCATGGAACTTTATCACAACCAGGTAACGCATAAGCAGGGAGTTTTCTCGCCACGTCACTTCCACCACTCGTGGGGAATTATGATGATACAGGCAAACCTTTCAGCCCCCTGTACCGTGCTTGACTTTCCCACCCGTAAAGCCTTTGCACGTGAAATTTCCACCAACCGCTACGATATAGTGGGCATTTCTTCCATCGTGGCAAACATGGGGAAGGTGCGGGAGATGTGCCGAGTGGTGCGGGAAAAGTCCCCCCATTCCGTCATCATCGTGGGCGGCCACGTAGCGGCAATCCCCCATCTAGAAGGCATGATCGACGCAGACCACATCGTCAGGGGAGAGGGGATCTCCTGGATGCGCCGCTACCTTGGTGAGGACACCGATGCCCCTATCTGCCACCCCGTGCTACCCTCCGGCTTTAACCTGCGGGTAATGGGAGTGCGCATCCCCAACCGCTTTAATCCCACTGTTTCTGTAATTTCCTCGGTGGGATGTCCCGAAGGGTGCAACTTCTGTACTACATCTGCTTTTTTCGGCGGCAAGGGGAACGTAATCAATTTTTTCTCAACGGGCCATGAGCTTTTTCGGGCCATGGAACAAATAGAAGCAACCTGCAAAGCACAATCATTTTCCATCATAGACGAGAACTTTCTGCTGCAAAGACAGAGAGCCATGGAATTGCTGGAAAAGATAAAAAAAACAGAAAAAAGCTGGTCCCTTCATGTTTTTTCTTCCATAAGCGCTATCCGGCAGTACACCTACGAAGAACTCCTTGAACTGGGCATTTCTTCTATTTGGGTGGGGCTGGAATCATCCCGGGCAAATTATCGGAAACTAGAGGGGGCAGACACATTTCAACTGGCCCGGGAACTGCAGGAACACGGCATCCTCCTTACGGGCTCAGCAATCATTGGGCTGGAACACCACACACCGGAAAATCTCCCGGATGAAATCGATCATATAATTACCCACGAAATGGATGCCTGCCAGTTCATGCTTTATACTCCCATGCCCGGAACTCTACTCTACAAAGAAATGGAAGAAGAGGGCCGGCTCCTCGATGTAGATATGGCAGATATCCACGGCCAATTTGCTTTCAATTTTCAGCATCCGGCTATTACGCGGAAAGAGTCTAAAAAATTCTTGGACCTGGCCTTTCAACGTGACTACGAGCGGAACGGCCCCACCCTCTTCCGCATGTTCCGTACTACTTTTAAAGGCTGGAAACGCCATCGGAATCACCCGGAACATCGGATACGCCGGCGATACCGAGGCAAAGCCACGCTTCTACGCTACGTTTACCCGCCCGTGCTGTGGGCCATGGAAAAAATGCTCACGAGCAAAAACAGCTCCAATACCGCCCAAGTCCGGATGCTACGCGAAGAAATGGAGCGGGAATTCGGATTGCCCACCGTGGCAGTATCAAGGTTGCTGGGCCTGTTTTTCCGGCTGTCCGGAAGCCGGGAAGAAAAACGCCTGGCCCGGGGACAAACGTATGAACCACCCACCATCATTAGCCGCAAGAACTGGAACCAAAAAACTTAATTCCCTTAATAAGTAAACCCAAACATGGAGAAAAGCTGCCGGTATGGAGACAGGGTTTTCTAACATTATTGGGCAACTAAGCAGAAAACCCCCTCTTTTTCCTGGTCCTTTCTCCGGAATACATTACCAGCATAAAGGCAGACGATAAAACCAAAAGGGCTATGCTTGCAAGCTGTGCCTCGGTCAACCCCATCCAGTATGGTTGTGAATGCCATTCCCTAAAAAACTCCGTTACAAAGCGGATCAAGCCATAGCCCCCCACCAGGAAAAAGGTGATAAAACCATGATACCTTTTGAACCGGCGCAGGTACATACTGAAGAAGAAAAGCACCAGCATGGCCGCAGCGGCATAAAGCTGAACCGGGTGGCGTGGTTCCGGGCCAATTTCCACCATGGGCACTGCCCAGAACACATCACTGACTTTCCCGTAACAACATCCGGCAAAGAAACAACCAACCCGCACAATGACATAAGCCAGGGCATAATACGGGAAGACAGCATCTGTGCACCTGAGGAAACTTTCTTTCCGCCAGCGGCTCCATAAAAAAAGCCCCAGCGCCAACCCACCCACGGCGCCGTGAACAGAAAAGAGGGCAAAACGGAACAGGTATATGTATTCGGGGTAATCCTGGAAATACCCGGGGTTCAAAACCACATAAAGCACCCGGGCACTTACCAATGCTAAAATCCAGGAAATAATAGAGCCTTCCAGCGCCTGCCGGAGGGTAAAACCAAGGCGACCGGCATGGCTAAGCCCCACGGAAAAACCTACAACCGCTGCCAGGACCATCATCACCCCATAAGGCGGTAAAACATGTTCTCCGATGGTAAAAATTTCAGGATTCAAAGCAGCCATCCCCCTGCCAAGCCATTTTGATATTTTAATCCCCCGGGAAGGAAGATATCATTCCTTAATAAACTAAACATCCTTCTTCCATTCTTTGATTTTTTGGATAAGGATTTTACGGTAAACCCTGTTTGTATTCACGGCCCAAAGGGCAGTTACCGGGCTTTTGGTAAAAATCAAAGTCTTGATAAACTTAATAAATAAAACCCACCGGTTAACCAGGGCCGAGTAACAGTCAATCATGGCTTTTCTGAACTCCTCAGTGGCCATACGGGAGGGTTCAAAAAGAATTTCTGTCATATCGTATTTTTCCCAATCGGCGGGGTAACCCGTATAAAGCAACCTACCGCTTTCCCTATATTTTTCGTATGTCCTGGTGCCGGGGTAAGGGGTCAGAATGGTGGGCTGCATAACATCAATCCTCGAATCTTTAATATATTGAGCACGGCTGCGCAAGTTCTCAATGCTGTCGGCGTCGGTCCCGAAAATAAACCCGCCGAGGATGGCAATACCATGTTTGTTAATAAGCTTAAAAACCTCATTATAACGCTTCAGGATGTTTAAATTAACCTTTTTGCCCAGATCCTCCAGGGCGGCTTCCTTTTCCGATTCCACCCCGATGAGCATCATCCGGCACCCGCTCCTGGCAGCATAATATAAAACTTCTTCATTTCGGGTTACGTTTAACGAGGTCTGGCAAAACCACCTCTTGTTTAACTTTTTTTCGATCATTCCCTTGAACAATAAAATAGCACGCTCTTCCTCTTCTTTACCACTGCCTATCAGGTTGTCATCCACAAAAAATAATTTTTTCTGGGGAATAAGCTGTAACTCCTCCAGAATCTCTTCCACAGGCCTACGGCGGTAATTGCGCCCGTTAAAGACAGTTACACTGCAGAAATCACAGTGCATGGGACAGCCACGCGTCGTCTGCACGGAAGCGAGTATGTACCTCTTATCAAATAATTCTCGCCGTGGAAGGGGTACACCTTCCAGGGGCAGCAATTCTCCGTGGTAAAAGTTTTGCAAGGTTCCCGCTTCAAAATCGACAATTACTTTTTTCCACACACTCTCCGCTTCACCAATCACCACGGAGTCCACAAACTCAAGGGCTTCATCCGGCAATATAGAGGCATGAATGCCTCCCATGATGGTGGGAATGCCTCTCGACCTGAAAACCCCGGCAACCTGGTAAGCCCGGTTTGCGGAAGGGGTGTAAGCAGTAATCCCCACCAGGTCAGCCCGGCGATAACTAAAAACCTCGAAGTTTTCGTCAAGAATTTCCACTTCCCAATGTTCAGGAGTTAGAGCAGCAATAATTCCAAGTCCCAGCGGTTGGTAGGTGGAATAACGATCGGTCTGGAACTGGGCTTTCCCAGGTGTTACCGGATTTATGAGCAACAATTTTTTTTTCATTTTACTTCCTTTTCTCTATCGTTATTCCACGGAAATTATGTAATAATATAGAGGCTGGCCTCCCTGCTTTAGTTCAACTTCCAATAAAGGAAAAGCCTCCTTGATTAACGACATCAGGGATGCGGCATCTTCATAAGGGGTATCCCGCCCCTGGAGCAGAGTGATTATTTCATCATCTTCACCCCGCATTTTCTGCGCCAAATCAAATGCAACCCCGTTAAGGTCCTTTCCCCAACTGCATATATTTCCATCGAAAAGCCCCAAATAGTCCCCCTGTTTTATCACAGTGTCCGCCACTGTGGCGCTCCTGGTAGCAAAAGTCACCTCACCGGTTTTCACCCCGCCTGCTGCCCTCTCCATAGCGATCTTGTTATCAGTCATTTGGGCTGTCGGCTTGAAAGCCAGGAGCGCTGCCAGCCCCTGGGGAACGGTAAATGCCCCCAACACCGTCACTTCTTTTTCACACAGTTCCTGCACCTGCCGGGCAACCGGCTGAACGTTTTTGTTATTAGGCAAAATAATAACCTGCCTATATGGAACCTTTAGAGTCGCTTCCAGCACATCTTCCACCCTGGGGTTCATGGATTGCCCCCCCGGCACAACTTCATCCGCCCCCAGGCTTAAAAAAATTTTCTTCAGGCCGTCACCCGGAGCTATAACTATAATTCCGGTTTTATTTGCCTGACCGTTTTTTGGAGGTAACGGCTGCCAACCTTCCTGCTTGCCCGCGGAAGTGGATAAATGAGAATGTTGTTCTTGCATATTTTCTATTTTTAAATCATGAAGGGTACCGTACTGCAAGCAGGTACTTATAACTCGTCCCGGTTCTCCCGTATGAATATGCACTTTTATTATCCCGCCCTGGTTAACAAGCAACAGGGATTCACCCTGCTGTTCGAGGATACGACGCAGTTCCTTATCCCTACCACCTGCTCCCTTGATGACTAGCTCACTGCAATAAATATTTTCGAGGTTAAAACATGCGGCCTGCTTCTGGCGGGCTAAAAAGGGCTCATGGCCGGTTTCAAAATCTCGCCCTACAGGTTCCCAAAAATCACCCACATCATTCCGCAGGGAATAAAGGCACCCTTCCATAAAAATAATGAGGCCCATGCCCCCCGCATCCACTACTCCGGCCTCTTTCAAAGCGGGTATCATATCAGTAGTTAGGGCAAGCATCTCTTTGCCACTACTGATAGCCTCTTCCAACAAACCGTGGATATCGGCGCCGCCGCGGGCTGCTTTACTTGCTCCCCGGGCCGCCTCCCGGCCCACGCTAAGGATGGTTCCCTCCACAGGGTTGGAAACAGCCCTATAGGCGAAAACCACGCTGTACCATAAAGCCTTGCTCAGCTCCCGGGCACTGGCATTTTTTTTCCCCTGTAGCCCTCTGGCAATACCTCGCAATAATTGGGAGAAAATCACCCCGGAGTTCCCGCGGGCACCTAAAAGCGCCCGTGAAGCCACCAGGCCGGAAAGCTCACCCAGAGAGTCTCCTTTATAACCGAAGCAAACCTCTTCTACTTCTTTTAAGGTGGCCCTCAGGTTGGTGCCGGTATCTCCATCGGGAACCGGAAAAACATTTATTGCGTTGATGGTTTCTTTCTCCTTTTCCAGTAGACGGCAGGCACCACCAATCATTTTTTTAAAGTCTTCCGCAGTAAGGAAAACAGGCCCTGCATCCGTTTGAGTTTTCATAGGCCATCCTCCTTTTTATGCAGGCAGAGCCTAATACTTTGGCCAGTAGGCCACTCCTATAGCCCCGGGGCCAATATGTATGCCAATGGCGGGGCCCAGTGTCCAGACATCCAGGACAGCCTCGGGGGCTTCACGGAGGATAGCTTGCCTGACCTGTTCCATAGCATCAGGAGCCAGGCAGTGGCCAACCCCCACCCTCAAGGCTCCATATTGGCGG
>PUKQ01000245.1 GCA_003550565.1 Syntrophomonadaceae bacterium | reverse complement strand
TTAGTTATAGTTGAGGATTTAAAGGAAGAAGCGCCTTCCAAAGTGGTTAATGCCGATTCGGTTTCCGCAGGATGGCAATCTGTAGATGTGGGGCCTAGCAGCGTGGAAGCTTTCTCCCGCCTGGTGGAAAAATCACGTAAGATAGTGTGGAATGGCCCCTTAGGGGTTTTTGAAGTATCTCCTTTTTATCGAGGCACTGAAGCTGTTGCTCGGGCAGCAATAGAAAGTGATGCTTATTTGCTAGTGGGTGGAGGGGATACTGCTGCAGCGTTTGAAAAATTTGGTTTAGTAGATCAAGTAGATCATGTTTCTACCGGTGGGGGTGCTACACTGGAGTTCTTGGAGGGAAAAGATTTGCCGGGTATTTCTGTGTTAAAGGACTCATATTAACCATAAGAAATCGGCAAAAAGCAATCAAGAAGAGGTTTTTGCATTTCTAATAATTATATGTTAGGGAGGTTAAAATAGGTGAAGGAATTGATTTTGGCTGCAAATTGGAAGATGCACAAGACAAACCAGGAAACAAGGGAATATTTAAGAAAATTTAAGGCTATGCAGGAAGAATTTAATTCAACAGAGGTTGTTTTCTGTCCGCCTTTTACTTCACTGCGTACTGCTGATGAGGAGCTTTATTCGACATTTTTTAAATTGGGAGCACAAAATATGGTATGGGAATCTGAAGGGGCCTATACCGGTGAAATTTCCCCATTAATGTTAAAAGACCTGGGAGTTCGCTATGTTATTATCGGTCATTCGGAGAGGCGTTGGATTTTGGGGGAAACTCACGAACAAATCAACAAAAAACTACAAGCTGTTTTTGAATACAATCTTATTCCCATTTATTGCGTGGGGGAAACCGAAGAAGTCCGTCAAGCCGGGGAAACAGAAAGTATGATTTTAAAACAAATAGAGGAAGGCTTCCAGGGCATAGATTTTTCAGGGGTGAAAAATATTGTGATAGCTTATGAGCCGGTTTGGGCTATCGGTACCGGATTGACTGCTTCTGGAGAAGACGCGCGGCATGCCAGCGCCTGTATAAAAGAAAAAATGGATAATTATATTAATGGTGATGTTACCCGCTTAAAGATTCTTTATGGAGGCAGTGTGAAAAAAGAAAATATTGGAGAATTTGTTTCTGAAGCAGGAATTCACGGTGCTTTGGTGGGTGGTGCCAGCCTGCAGGTTGATTCATTTGTCGGGATAATTAGGGCAGCCCAGGAAGCATTGAGAAAATAGGAGGAAGATGATTGACTAAAACTGATTTATGCAGCCCCGTAGTCTTGATAATTATGGATGGCTTGGGTTGCCGTTCTGAGATTGAAGGTAATGCAGTTGCCCAGGCTCATACTCCTAACTTGAAAAGATTCCAAAGTAATTATCCTTTTGTATTAATACGCGCTGCCGGAGAATCGGTGGGGTTGCCGGCGGGGCAGATGGGTAATTCGGAAGTAGGCCACCTCAATTTAGGAGCGGGACGCATTGTTTATCAAGAGTTAACCCGTATCGACAAGGCCATAGAATCGGGAGAATTATGGCAAAATGAAGTTTTGCAACAGGCCATGGAAAAAGTACAGCAAAATAATTCTGCTTTGCATTTACTCGGCCTCCTTTCGGATGGAGGTGTGCATAGCCATATCAGTCATCTATTTGCCCTGTTGAAGATGGCCCGGAATTATGGTTTTCAGAATAACGTCTATATTCATGCTGTGCTTGATGGAAGGGACGTGCCTCCACAAAGCGCTATAAAGTACCTGGAAGAATTAAAAGAATTTTGTAAAACTTATAGAGTAGGTACCATAGCCAGTGTTTCCGGACGTTATTACACTATGGACAGGGATAATCGCTGGGAACGTACTCGCAAGGCTTATGATACTTATGTTTATGGAGCAGGAAATGTAGCGGAAGACCCGGCAGAATCAGTAAAAGAGGCCTACCGCCGGGGTGAAAATGATGAATTTGTTACCCCGGTTTTAATTGCCAATTCGGGTGAAAAGCCAGTTACAATTCAAGAGGAAGATGCGTTGATATTTTTTAATTTCCGTCCAGATCGCATGCGCCAAATTGTGCGGACTTTCCTGGAAAAAGAGATTGCGGAAATAGACAGAGGCCCTGAACCTGTTTTCCCTATGGTAGTTTCTTTGACGGAATATGATCCTGAATATAGCTTGCCGGTTGCTTACCCGCCGCAGTACCTTCGGAACACTTTGGGAGAATGGCTTTCGTTGAAAAACTGCCGCCAATTCAGGTTAGCTGAAACTGAAAAATATGCTCATGTTACTTTCTTTTTCAATGGAGGAAAAGAAGAACCTGTTCCCGGCGAAGAAAGATGTTTGATCCCTTCTCCTTCGGTAGCCACCTATGATCTTCAACCGGAAATGAGTGCGTCGGAAGTAGCGGAAAGAGCTTGCCGCGAAATATCTCGTAGATATTATTCTTTTATGGTAATAAATTTTGCTAATGCCGACATGGTGGGGCATACGGGAATGATGAAAGAAACTATCCGTGCTGTGGAAGCAGTGGATCAAGGAGTAGGTTTGATCGTAGAAAAAGCCTTAGAAGAAGGGTACTATGTATTGATTACAGCGGATCACGGTAACGCAGAAATTATGATAGATTCAGAGACAAAAGCTCCCCAGACAGCGCATTCTAACAGTGATGTGCCTTTCTTTTTGATAGATAAAACCTTTTCATATACACTTAAAGGCGGTGGTATTCTTGCTGATATTGCCCCTACGGTGCTGGACCTCATGAATTTGCCGTTGCCCCAAGAAATGACCGGTAAAAGCTTGTTAGCTTACCGCAAACAAAAAGTGGAGTAGTATGTAATATATAGGTAGGAGGGATGGAAATTGAGTATTAATAATTTGGATCAAAATATTAGGGAAGTCAAGGCCAGAGAAATTATCGATTCTCGGGGAAACCCCACTGTTGAGGTAGATGTCATTTTAGAAGGAGGTTTTCTCGGCCGGGCTGCAGTGCCTTCAGGTGCTTCTACAGGTGCTTTTGAGGCTTTGGAGTTACGAGATCAAAATCCTGACCGGTACATGGGTAAGGGGGTTTCGGAAGCAGTGCGTAAGGTGAAAGAAGAAATTTCGCCTTTCCTGGCGGGGAAAAATTCTCTGGAGCAGGAAGGAGTTGACAGATACCTGATTGAACTGGATGGAACTCCGGAAAAAAGCCGTTTGGGAGCTAATGCCCTTTTAGGGGTTTCTATGGCCGTGGCGCGGGCGGCTGCCAGTTCTTTAAATATGCCTCTTTTTCGTTATTTGGGAGGAGTGAGAGCAAATTTGCTGCCTACTCCTATGATGAATATACTTAATGGCGGCGAGCATGCAGATAACAATGTGGACATCCAGGAATTTATGATTATGCCTGTAGGTGGAGAATCCTTTACAAAAGCTATGCAGATGGGGGTAGAGGTTTTCCAGATTCTAAAAAAGGTTTTGCAAAAGAGAGGATTAAGTACCGGTGTTGGCGATGAAGGTGGTTTTGCGCCTTACCTGGAATCAAATCAGTCAGCCCTGGAAATTATAATTGAGGCTATAGAGCAGGCCGGTTACAAACCCGGAGAAGATATTTTGCTCGCTTTGGATGTGGCGGCAAACGAAATTTATAATGATGGAATGTATTACCTTGAGGGCAAAGCTTTCACTGCAGAGGAGATAATTGATTATTTGGCAGAAATAGTGGAAAAGTATCCTGTATGCAGTATAGAAGATGGATTGGCAGAAGAAGATTGGGAAGGATGGAAAATGCTTACAGAAAAATTGGATGGAAAAATTCAACTTGTGGGAGACGATCTTTTTGTTACTAATCCTTCACGCCTTAATCGTGGTATAGAAGAAGGGATAGCCAATTCTATTTTAATAAAATTAAACCAAATTGGAACCGTTACTGAAACACTGGAAACAATTCGGATGGCTCAACAAGCGGGGTATTCTTATATTATTTCGCATCGATCCGGGGAATCAGAGGATACTTTTATTGCCGATCTTTCTGTGGCTTCTGCTTCCGGTCAAATAAAAACTGGAGCTCCAAGCCGTGTGGATAGAACTGCTAAGTATAATCAATTATTACGTATCGAAGAAAATTTAGGAAAGAGCGGCACTTATGCAGGCAAGAAAACAATTGTGCGATATTAACTTATTGTAAGCAAGTGAAAAAAAGAGATTTAATCCTATTGTTAAAATAGAGTTTCTTATGGTAAAATAAGCATGCTCGTAAGAATAGTCGTTTAGGAGGTAAATATATAATGAGTGTGGTTCTTACAGTGATATATGTTCTGATTTGTATAGGATTAATAGCAACGGTACTTCTTCAATCGGGTAGAAGTGCAGGTTTGTCTGGAGCGATTGGTGGAGGAGCTCAATCACTCTTCGGCAAGAAGAAAGGTTTGGATGATTTGTTCAGCAAGATTTCTACGGGGTTGGCCATTAGCTTTATGATTTTAGCAATAATAATAACGGTGCTCTAGATTAATGCAAGCTTGGCATTCGCTTTGGTATTGGAAAGGCAAAAAAGAAACAAATAATATTTTGTTTACCGGCAAATGGCAAGAAAAAATATATTTTAAAGGCGGAGCAGGTTAAATCCTGTTCCTTTTTATTTAGCATATTTGATCCTATGTTCCTAAAGAAATGATCTTTCATCCAGGTCTGAATTTCTATTTACCATATAAATATGGCGATTAAATAATTATTAGAGGGAGTAAAAATATTGAAGGATAATAAGCAAACTAGAAAAACAACCAAACAAAAGAGTACTAAAAATAAAAAAGGTGATCATAATTACCGGAAAAGTGCAGTTTCTTCAGATAATAAAACGAGGACATGTATTGTTAAAGGCACTTTTCAAAGTACCCGCCGCGGTTTTGCTTTTATAAGTACGGATTCTCAGAAAGAACCGGACATATTTATTCCGGCACACAAAACGGGTGACGCTGCTCAGGGAGATAGGGTTAGTGTGAAGGTGAATAATAAAAAATCCGGCAAAAGGCGGGAAGGAGAGGTAACATCAATCCTGCAGTCTGCAGAGGAACAGCTGGCGGCTAAAGAGGAATTTCCCCCCAAGGTTTTGAAAGAACTTCAAAAGTTTTCGGGTGAAGAAGAAATTTTGTCAATTGCGGAAAAAGAGGGGCGGCCTGATTTGAGGGGGCATACTATTATTACTATTGATCCGGAAGATGCGCGTGATATAGATGATGGAATATCTTTGAATGTTCGCTCAGATGGTGGTTATATATTGGGGGTGCACATCGCTGATGTAAGCTATTATGTCCGCGAAGGGAGCGCCATTCATCGGGAAGCACTAAAAAGGGGGACCAGTATTTACCTGGTTGATCGGGTTATTCATATGTTGCCTCCGCTGCTTTCACAGCAGTTATGCAGTTTGCAAGAAAATAAAAATCGCCTGGCGATTAGCGTGAGGATTGAACTTGATCAATGGGGGGAAATTGAAAAATATGATATTTTTTCCAGTTTACTAAAAGTTAGTCGTCAACTTAGCTATGAGGAAGCTGAGTCTTTTATTTGTGGACAGACAAGCGAAGATAAAGATGAAACAACTCTTGCAGAGATGTTGCAACAAATGGATACCCTGGCTTCTATGTTAAACAGCAAAAGAATAAAAAGGGGAGCGTTAAATCTTAATTTGCCGGAATCGGTGATTAAGTTGGATGAGGACGGGAAACCTGTTTCCGTTCTTCCCAAAAAGCCCGGAAGAGCTGAAAGTATTATAGAAGAATTTATGCTATTAGCTAACGAAATAATAGCAGAGCATTTTGATAGGGCTGGCATTCCTTTTATTTACAGGGTTCATCCACGCCCTACGGAAGAAAAGATGCATGTCTTTCGCAAGATGTTGGCTCTTTTGGGTATTAAGCTACCCGGTAATTTGAAAAAAGTTACTCCTCGTAAGATTCAAGATATTCTAAGTGAAGTTAAAGGCAGTTCTCTTGAAAAGACGGTAAATTATATACTGCTGCGATCTTTGCCGCATGCTTATTACAGTGTAAGCAATGAAGCTCATTTTGGTTTAGCTTCCAAGCATTATACCCACTTTACTTCACCTATCAGGCGTTTTCCAGATTTACAAATTCACGCTATATTAAAAGATTATTTAAAGGGAGATCTTTCGGAGGAAAAGGAGATTTGGCTGGATGAAAAACTTCCGCAGAGGGCAGAACATTCGTCTCAAATGGAAAGAGCTGCCATGGAAGCAGAAAGAGAAAGTATTGACCGCAAAAAAATAGAATTTATGCAGGGGAAGGAAGGCGAAACCTTTTTCGGCGTTATTAGCGGAGTTACTTCTTTTGGGCTTTTTGTGGAACTGGAAAATACCATAGAAGGACTAGTCCTTCTGGAAGATTTGACGGATGACTATTATCAGTTTTATGAGCAATTAATGGCAGTTATAGGAAAGAAAAAAGGAAAAAAACATAGTATTGGAGATATGATAAAAGTAATGGTTTCCAAAGTTGATATGACTAAAAAAACCATATACTTCTTGCCGGTGGATAATGAGGAAGCTTAAAGTTAAAAAGATAGGAGTGTGGCACTCTGAAATATTTAATTGACATGGTTGGGGTTATTAGTCATAATGAATAACAAATTTGAGTGCCGGGAGGGGCTAAAAGTGGAAGAAGAAAACCTGCAATTAATGAAAAGATTAGAGAAATTGAAAAAAACTCATGATGCTGTTATATTAGCCCACAATTACCAATGGGGGGAGGTTCAGGATGCGGCGGATTTTGTAGGAGATTCTCTGGATTTAAGTCAGATAGCGGTTGAAGTTGAGGCGAAGACCATAGTCTTCTGCGGAGTTCATTTTATGGCAGAAAGCGCTTCTTTGCTTGCTCCGGAAAAGGCGGTAATTTTACCGGAGATGTTAGCTGATTGTCCGTTGGCAAACATGATTACGGTAGAACAATTGAGGGAGGCGCGCAAGGAATACGCAGATGCATCGGTAGTAACTTATATTAATTCCTCTGCGGCAGTGAAAGCGGAAAGTGATATCTGCTGCACTTCTTCCAACGCTTTGGCGGTTGTTAATTCGTTGGAACAAGATAGAGTGTTGTTTGTGCCGGATGCAAACCTTGCTTATCATGTATCCCGGCAAACGGATAAAGAAATTATTCCCTGGAAAGGCTATTGTATTACCCATTATCGGGTAACCTCTGCTGAGGTGAATTGGGCCAGAAAAATGTATCCCGATTCACCTATTATTGTCCACCCGGAATGCCCTCCGGAAGTAACTGCAGAGGCTGATGGTGTTTTGTCTACCGGCGGGATGGTGAAGTATGCATCCGAAGCAAAGGCAAAACGTATTATTGTGGGGACGGAAATGGGAATGCTTCATCGTTTACAAAAAGAAAATCCGCAAAAAGAATTTTTATTACTTTCCAATGGCCTGGTTTGCCCCAACATGAAATATACTACTTTAGCAAAAGTAGTAGATGCTTTAGAAAAAAAGGAAAATATAATAACTGTGCCGGAAGATATCCGCTATAAAGCAGCCAAAGCAGTCCAGTTGATGTTGGATGTTAGCAATTAATATATATTGTTTATTCTCATAATTGCACTAAATTTAGGATATAATTAATATAGAAGTATTTCATTATGAATGCAAATGAAAAATTATGCTGCACAATTAAAGTTTTAAGCATTAGGCAATTAGAATTAATTACCCATCTCTATTTGTTCATTTTTTTAAACGGAAGGAGCCTTGAGTGGAGGAACGGGAGCAAAAATTAAAAAATTTTGGGGAAAATAGTGATTTCATTATTATTGGCTCGGGACTTGCCGGATTGTATGCAGCCCTCCTGCTTTCCCGTTATGGGAATGTGCTGGTATTAAGCAAAAAAAGTGTTGCGGAAAGCAACACATGGTATGCTCAGGGTGGCATAGCGGCAGCTTTAGGAGATCCTGATTCTCCTGCGCAGCACTTTGCCGATACCATGACTGCAGGAGCGGGATTCAATGACCCGGAAGCATTAAATATATTAGTAGAAGAAGGCCCTCGGGGAATTAAAGATTTGCAAGAACTCGGAGTAGTTTTTGATCATCAAGATGAAGGGCTGGCTTTAGGTCAGGAAGGTGCTCACTCTTTTCGGCGGGTTTTGAGAATTGGCGGAGATGCCACAGGGCGCCATCTGGTGGATTCTCTTTATCGCCTGGCCCAGCAGAAAGAAAATATTTATTTTGATGAAAATGCCTTTGTAGTCGATCTTATAGTAGATAAAGGCGAGTGTAAAGGAATCTGCTGGTACCATGAGGGAAAAGTATTTTATTTATATAGCAAAGCGGTAATTTTGGCTACAGGAGGGGGAGGGTTCCTTTTTTCGCGGACCACTAATCCGGAAACGGCCACAGCAGACGGAGTCGCGTTGGCTTATCATGCCGGTGCGGCGGTGGCCAACTTGGAGTTTGTTCAATTTCACCCCACTGTGTTTTTCAAAGAAAGCAAGGCATTTTTAATTTCCGAAGCGGTGAGGGGGGAAGGAGGTTACCTTGTCAATGAAGCCGGCGAGAGATTTGTATTTAACTATCACAAAGATGGAGAGTTAGGTCCACGTGATATTGTAGCCAGGGCTATTGTGTGGGAAATGAATAATACCGGAGGAAAAGTTTATCTTGATCTACGTCACCTTCCGGCTCACTTTATCAAGGAGCGTTTTCCCACTATCTATACTAAATGCCTTGAGTGGGGTGTGGATATAACTGTAGAGCTTCTGCCTGTTTGTCCTGCTTCACATTACTTTATTGGAGGAGTAAAAGTTGATTATGATAGTAAAACCACAGTGAAAGGGCTTTTTGCAGTGGGGGAAACAGCTTCATCCGGTGTCCACGGGGCTAACCGATTAGCCAGCAATTCTTTATTAGAGGCCCTGGTATTTAGCAGGCGGGCTGCTTACTATATTGGTGAAAACCTGGCTTACAAAGATCATCCTGCGCCGGCAAAGCAAGAAACTGTTACTTATAATACGAAGGAAAGTGAAAAAGCCCTGCAAATAAAAACAGAGCTACGCCGCCTTATGTGGGAAAAAGTAGGGCTTTTCCGGCAGGAGGATGTTTTGCTGGAAGCGTTACAACAGATAGAAGAATGGATGAAAATATTTGATTATAAAACTAAAATTCCTGAAATTAAGGAGTTACAAAATATGCTGCTGGTATCCCGTCTAATTGCGGAAGCTTCTTTGCAACGGCGGGAAAGCAGAGGATGCCATTTCCGGGTTGATTACCCGGATACTTCACCTGAGGCCATGTATTATTTGATATTCCAAAAAAAAGATGGCTTTAAAGGAGTGCAATTACATTGTTCATTTCTCCCTGGCTAAGAGAAATAGTGGATTTGGCGTTGAAAGAAGATATCGGCATGGGCGATATTACGACTGAGTTGGTTATATCACCGCATGACAAAGGAATTGCTGAAATAATTGCTCGGGAAGAAGGAATCATTGCCGGATTGGAAATAGGAAGAGAAGTTTTTAGAATAATCGACGATAAGCTTGAATACAAACCTAAAATTTATGATGGTGAAAAAGTAAAAAAAGGCGCTGTAATAGCAGAAATATCAGGGAAGATGTCTGCCATTATGTTTGGAGAAAGAACAGCTCTAAATTTTTTGCAACATCTTTCTGGGATTGCTACATTAACTTCACGATGGGTTAAGTTGATTCAAGATTATCCTGCCCAGCTAGTAGATACGCGGAAAACAACCCCCGGCTTGCGGCAGCTTGAAAAATATGCTGTGATGATTGGAGGGGGGCGCAATCATCGCAAAGGTTTATACGGAGGTATTTTAATCAAAGAAAACCATATTAAGGCTGTGGGGGGGATTAAAGAGGCGGTATTAAAGGTTAAAAAGGCAGCCCCCATAACTTTGCGTATTGAGGTAGAGGTAACTACTTTGGAAGAGTTGGAAGAAGCGCTGGAAGCAGACGCAGATTTGGTTATGCTGGATAACATGGAAGTTCGTCTAATGAAAAAGGCAGTGGAATTTAACAAAGGCCAGGCCATTTTAGAAGCTTCAGGAAATATCACCCAAGATCGTTTACAAGATGTGGCTGCTACCGGAGTGGATTATATTTCGAGCGGAGCCTTGACCCATTCATCTACATCGCTTGATTTAAGCATGCTGGTTAGGGATGATTTCTAAAAAATATTTTATGCGGAGATGGAGGTAGTAATAATGACTGATATAAAAAATGAATGGGAAATAATTGTGATAGGCGGAGGCCCGGCAGGTCTTGCTGCAGCCGTATATGGAGGCCGCGCCGGTCACTCTGTGCTTGTTTTGGAACAGATGAGATTTGGAGGCGAAATAACAAATACCGATTGGGTAGAGAATTATCCCGGTTTTCCGGAAGGCGTAGGCGGTGTTACATATGGAGAGCTTTTGGAGCAGCAGGCTCGCAAATTTGGGGCCGTATTGCAATTTGATATGCTTGAAAAAGTGGACTTTAAGGGGCAAAAGAAAAAGGTTTGGACTGCTGAAGGTGAATTTGTGGCCTCTCAAATAATTATTGCTACGGGTACTGAGCCTCGCAAATTAGGAGTGAAGGGCGAAAAAGAACTACAAGGCAGGGGCATTTCATATTGCGCTACTTGTGATGCTGCTTTTTTTCGAGACAAAGAGGTGGCGGTAGTCGGAGGAGGGGATGCGGCGGTAGAGGAGGCTCTTTTTATGACGCGTTTTGCAAGCAAAGTGTATTTAATTCATCGTCGAGATAGTTTAAGAGCGGCGCAAAGTTTGCAAGACAAGCTTTTTTCTCATGAGGGAGTAGAAGTCTTTTGGGATACAGAATTACAGGAGATAAAGGGAGAGAAAAAGCTGGAAAGCCTTTTGCTGAAACATAAAAAAGAAGGTTTATTTGAGATACCCGTGAGCGGAGTTTTCATGTCTGTGGGAAGAGAACCTCAGACACAACTTTTTGCCCATCAAATTAAACTTGATCCAAACGGCTTTATTATCACTGATGAAGAGATGCGTACTTCTTTAGATGGTGTTCTGGCTGCGGGTGATGTGCGTTATAAGCTTCTGCGCCAACTTGTGACTGCCGCTGCTGATGGGGCCATAGCGGCCCATGTTGCCAGCAGGGAACTTCAAAATTTTTAACTCTTTTTATCTTCCATAATAAATATATCTACCATTACAGTTTATTATTATACTTATGTATATTTTGACCTGAGTTATTGCCTCTTGCAATGAAAGCTTATAGGCAAGTAACTGGCAAGCGGTATACAAATATTGAAGGTATCGGAAGCATTCATGCCATAATTTAAGCATACAGTCAAATATGGCTAATATTAAACGTAAACAATATTTGTGTGACAAGTATCAAGCAAGTAAAATAAAGTTAAAGGTCAGGGAAGGTCAAACTATAATAGTTTTTGTCAAAGGGGAAAGAAGATATGTCATTGGCAGATTACATAGAAGAATATATTAAAATGCTTCTTTCTCTTAGTCCCCGCCAGTGGATTGATATTCAGAGAAGTGAACTGGCGGGGAAGTTTAACTGTGTTCCTTCGCAAATAAATTATGTGCTGGCCACCAGATTTACTCCGGAAAGGGGTTACCTGGTGGAAAGTAGGCGTGGGGGAAATGGATATATACGTATCTTGAGGGTCAAACCTCTTTCGAAAAAGACCTGGAAAGACTTATTCAATGAGGATAAGCTTGATGCCCATAAAGCCCGTGATTTTCTGCAACGACTTTATGAGGAAAAATTAATATCAAGAAGAGAGGCTTTTATTATTGAGACAACCTTGCATGAAGATATTTACAAAAAACTGCCTTTGAATGAAGAACAAAAAAGCTTAATAATGAAACGCTTATTTTATAATATGATCACAGCTATTTTAAAAGAAAGTTAATGAAACTGCTTATTAAGGTTTTAATATATAAAAGGTTCTACTGGTAGAAAGGAAGTGAGGGTATGCTTTGCCATGAATGTAATCAACGGGAAGCGGTAGTCTACTTAACCAAAATAGTAAATGGCCAAAAAACCGAGATGAATCTTTGCGAGGTTTGCGCCAATGAGAAGGGAGATATGGATTTTTCTTTTAAACCCAAATCTTCTTTACAAAATTTTTTAGCCAGTTTTTTAAATGAATCAGGGTATGCCCCTGTGGAAAAAAAAGCTACATCACCAACCAAACTGCAGTGTTCCACCTGCGGCCTTACTTTTGCTCAATTTCGCCAGGTAGGGAGGTTTGGCTGTAGTGATTGTTATCATTCTTTTGGGGATGAAAACCTGCAACCTCTATTTCGTCGTATGCATGGTAGTATCAGTCATGTGGGCAAAGTGCCCCAAAGTATTGGAGGAGCAACTAAAATTAATCGGGATATCAGCGAATTAAGGGAGAAATTGCAAGAATTAATTCAACAAGAAGAATATGAAAAAGCAGCAGAAATAAGGGATAAAATAAGAAGTTTAGAACAAGAATTGGAAGAAAAAGGGGAGGAGGTAAATGGTGAAGAATAATATTGGCAGTTTCTTGAGCCATTGGATGGATGGACTAGGGCCTTATCCTGAAGTTGTTATTAGTTCAAGGATTAGGCTAGCCAGAAATATTAAGGGATTGCCATTTCCCTATTTTGCTTCTGATTCTCAAAAGCAAAAGGTGCAGCAATCGATATCCGAAGTGTTAGAAAATTGTGGTGAAAGCAATGGCCTGAGTTTGATCAAAATGGAAGATCTTGATCCCCTGGTAAAAGAGGTAATGATGGAGAAGCACCTTATCAGTCCTCTTTTAACTCAAGATGATCACAAATGTGCTGTTTGCTTGAGTAAAGAGGAAGAAACAAGTATTATGATTAATGAAGAAGATCATTTGCGAATACAGAGTTTTTTGCCGGGCTTGCAGTTGGAGAAAGCATGGGAAGAAGCAGATTATTACGATAATATTGTTGAAAGAAATCTGGAGTATTCCTTTCATGAACGTTATGGTTATCTTACCTCCTGCCCCACAAACGTGGGAACGGGTTTAAGGGCTTCCATAATGCTTCATTTACCGGGGTTGATTATTACCAAGCAATTGAACCAGGTATTATCTGCCCTTTCTCAGATAGGTCTGGCTGTAAGGGGACTTTATGGAGAAGGTGCTGAGGTGGTAGGAAATTTGGTCCAAATATCTAACCAAATTACTTTGGGCCAGTCAGAAGAAGAAATAATTCAAAATCTTTATAATGTTACAAAACAGGTTATAGAACAGGAGAATACTGCCCGGCAGTTCCTTTTAAATAAAAACAGGGAAAAAATTGAGGATCGCAGCCGCCGGGCTTTGGGGGTTTTAAAGTACGCTTACCTCATAAGTTGGCAGGAAGCAATGCAATTAATATCTGATGTTCGAATGGGCTTTGAAATGGGATTTATTTCCGGAATAGATCGGCGTATGTTGAATGAATTGTTGATTATAATTAGGCCGGCTTGTTTGCAGATGGTAGCCGGTCAAGAATTGGAGGTAAATGAAAGGGATTTAGAAAGAGCAAAACAGGTGAGAAAAAAGCTGAAAAATGTTAGTATGTAACCAGATGGGAATCTGGAACAAAAAAATAAAAGAAATTGTGTTATTTTAAATAAAGTGTTTAGGACTTCGCAAAAAAAACATATTAAAATGTTAGGAGTGAATTAACTATGTTTATGTTTGGAAAATTTACTGAGCGGGCTCAACAAGTATTAGTTTTGGCGCAGGATGAAGCACGTCGTTTAAGCCATAACTTTATTGGCACTGAGCATTTGTTGTTGGGTCTGGTAAAAGAAGGTGCCGGTATAGCAGCCCGGGTTTTACAAAATGCGGGTGTTGATTTTACTCAGTTAAGGCAGGAGGTAGAAAAAATAATTCCCCAGGGAGAGAAAAACCCTCCTCAATCTATTA
>PUKQ01000095.1 GCA_003550565.1 Syntrophomonadaceae bacterium | reverse complement strand
TACGGACGTACTCAATCCGGACTACCTTGCAGTTTTCAATGGCCCTGATGACTTCACTGATCCTTCTTAAAAGCTTCTTCGGTTCCACCGGACCGTGCCCCGAAACATAGATGTGTTCTTCTATATCTTCGAAGAATGGATGATCGCCGTCTTTGCTAGACATCATATCCTGCAGTAGCGAACCGATTACCTTTTCAAAGTGGTCTTTTAAGATTCCTTTCTGCTGGGTGTAAAGACCTAAGATTAGCGTCAATGCCTGGCCTGACTCAATATTGCTGATCAGCCTTTTGCCGCTGTAATAATAACGCGCTTTTCCTCTTCCATCACGGCTGGAACGGATCATTAAGGACTCTGACTTTTTATTACTATTTTGCCCTTTCGAAGCATAGGCAGCCGGGTTAAAAAGTTCATTAATCCTGCGGATGTTCCGGTAAATTGTCCTGTCGGATGGAGGGTCACTGGTTTCTTTGGCATCGAGGTACGCCTCCCTGATGTCATCTATAGTTGCACCACCAGAGGGGGTCTTTTCAATCACGGTAACCAAAATCTTAACCAAAGCTTCCGGCGACCTGCCGGTACGGGGGTATGCAGCCATTGTTGATCACCTCTTTTGAATATTATAACGGAAGTACTGCTGCCGGGTCACTAAATAATTAGTAATTTTGCCACTAATTTAAGAGACACATATGTGTCACACCATGCTGCTACTATAGTTATACGGAGGTGAGCAAATGAACACTGCAGATAATATTTACAAACTTTCACTGGCTCTTAAGGATAAAGCCAGCCGGACCGGTTTAGACCTAAAAGATTTGGTCGAGGATTTAGCCGGGGCTAAGGAGGAATATAACGCGTTAAATAATGAAGGGCACCGCATGCTGCTGTTAGAGCCGACCCGGAAGCGCATCTACTTACTTTTCAAGCCGAGTCAAAATGAAGCTTTCCAACAAACTATGCTCGAGTTTTTTGAAGACATTCTCAAGGACAGCTTCGACTGGCGGGAATACTGCAACCAGGATGGCACCCTTTTGGAAACCAAAATTATCAGACCTGTAGAAGCCGCCGAATGCGAGCACCTGCTCGAACAGCTGCAAAACGACAGGGAACATTTTAGCTTAGGGGATCCTGAACTGGAAAAAACGCTTAAAAAAAACAAGCCCCATAACCCAGGCAGGCGTTCCCGCAAGCTTTTTCACAGGGATAAAGAAAAAGAACCAGAGACAGACTTAGAAGAAACCCTCAAACAGATTGATAACCTGGTAGGTCTAGATGAATTTAAAAAAGAAATCAGGCAAACTGCCAGCTACATCAAGCAGCTTCAAAAAGAAGGCGTAGCTATTCCCGCCAGGGAAGCCTTCCCCTACCACTATATTATCACTACCGATGGAACAGGTGTCGGGCTCTCCACAGTCCTTAAGCTGATGAATGAAGCTTTTTATCACCTGGAAATCTGCTCCATATACGGAACGATTGAAGAAAAAGTAGGCGGGGCATTTCCTGCCAGGGGACCAATTTTTATGGGCCACGACTTTGAAGAAAACGGGCTTTGCGCTGTAATTGGCGTAAACCAACTCGACGAAGAGGAGCAGCAAGAGCTATACAAAGATATCATCGAAAAGTACCAGGAGCAGGTTATCATCCTGGTTATGGAGGAAGCAGACACTCAAAGTTTAGAAAAGGTCCAGCAAAACCTGGAACAGACAGGCATTCTTTTTAGAAAAATGCACCTGCCCACTTATACTGTTCCCCAACTGCTAGAAATCTTTAAGCGCCTGGTAGCACCATATAACTATCAACCCGGCGAAAAAGATGAAAAGCTTTTAACTAAAGCGATTAAGTCTATGCAAAAAGCAGGCACCTTTCACGGAACAAATACCTTAAAAGACATCGCTGCCAAAATGATGCTTAAGGTAAAAAGCAGCCCCGCAGAAGAAACTGCCCGGGATACATCCGGAACCGGCAGCGATCCAATTAAAAATTATTTGCAAAGCTTGGTAGTAAAAGAAACCCCGCCTAAATACAATACTTTAGAAGCTAATCCTTTAGATTCACTGAATAACTTAATCGGCCTGCAAGATATCAAGGAAAGGGTGCAAGAAATACTCGGTCACTTTGTTATAGAAAAGAAAAAAGCAGACCTGGGCGTCGGCGGTTCAGGGCTTTGCATGCACATGATCTTTACCGGCAACCCGGGCACAGGCAAAACCACCGTGGCCAGGATTATCGGGCAGATCCTCAAAGAAGAAGGCCTGCTAGAAAAAGGAGAATTAATCGAAGTATGCCGCGAGGACCTGGTGGCCCGCTATGTCGGCCACACGGCCCTTAAAACAGCTGCCGTCGTTGAAAAAAGCCTCGGCTCGGTGCTCTTTATCGATGAAGCCTACTCTTTAAATGGAAATCACCATCATGATTTCGGTCACGAAGTGCTGGCTACACTGGTTAAGAAGATGGAAGAGCACAAGGATGAACTGGTGGTAATCATGGCCGGCTACAGCGATGAAATGGAAAATATGATCGCCTTAAACCCAGGGTTAACCAGCCGGGTCCCGCACCAGATCCATTTCAAAGATTACAGCGTTGAAGAACTCTACCTGATTTTTAAGCAGCAGCTGGGAAAAGAATACAAGGTTGAGAAAGAAGCAGTAAACATGCTGAAAGAAATATTTGCCCGTGCAGCCAATACAACCGACAGACGAAGCGGAAACGGCCGGTTCGTGCGCAACCTTATAGAAAGATTAAAAATGAAGCAGAGCATCAGGCTGTATAATTCTACGGCAGCAAAGCGAGATGAAATGCTAAAGATTGTTAAAGCTGATGTGGAAAGTCTTCTTGAAGACAGCGACATCATGCAAGGCTTAAATGAAAGGCAAAACGGTAGAATCGGCTTTTAATTATAAAAATAAGATAGGAGGGTAATCATGAAACTGGCCGAAGCGCTGCTGGAGCGCAAAAATATTAAGGAGCAAATTAGCAGCTTAAAAGATCGAGCCCGGCAGGACGTCCGGGTCCAGGAGGGCGATGAACCCAGTGAGCTTCCTGAATCACTGGTTGCAGAAATCGAAACACTGCTGGTCCGCCTTGAAGAACTGATCACTATCATC
>PUKQ01000015.1 GCA_003550565.1 Syntrophomonadaceae bacterium | reverse complement strand
CTGCCCCTATTGGTATGTTTTTATAAATTTTGATCTTGATGCCACGAAAAATAGAATATTCCTGTTGTAATAGAACCGCTGCCTTGTAAACCAAATTGTCTTTTTCGGATATATTTGCCCCTATAGTAGTTATTTCTATTCCATTATTTTTTTCTTCAAACACAAGATAATCGCATAGCCCGATTTGCTGCATAACAGTTTCAATTTCATGATATCCGTCTTCTCTCTGACTATGAATTATTAAACCTAAATTTACTTTTGCCCATGATGTAACTATCATAAAAATTAATCTCGTTTACTGTAAAATCTTTCCGACTTTATACGCATACTTATTCCACCTTTTATTTTAAAATCCTCTAAATTTATTTAAAAATTATGTGCTCTGAGAATTTAATTTGCCGCATAAAATAGGGAGCCTTTTAAATTTAAAGGCCCCCGGATATTTGATTAATAAACATCTTATCTTGACTTAATTATCTATTTTATTTCCGCTGCAAACACCATGTTGTCATTATAAAAACTAAGTTCTACTGTTTCTGTTAAAACATCTGCATAGCTAAAAGTAAATCTCTGGTAATAATTTGATTCATCTACTCTAATGACAAATATTGAAGGATAAGTACTTTCTAATACACCCTCTTTTTCAAAGGTTTTCCGTCTTCCCTTGTTAGCCTTCAACTTTATCTGTTCTCCCACCCGACATTCCAGCTTTTGACGAATTTCACCGAGCACATCTTTGCCCAAGTTCTTTCACCTCGATATATAATTAATTGATATCCTTTTCTTTACATAATCAGATGTTAATATATTACCATACAGCATGCTATATTGTCAAACAAAATTTCTAAAATATTCAAAAAAACAATTTACTATTATTTAGTATATTTATCGGCAACTTTCGTTGCTCCATAAGAATCCGGCTTAATGCGGGCATCATAACCACTACCTATAACCATCCCCACAACTTCTTTGATTATTTCTCTTGTTTCTCCCTTTTCACCCACATCAAGATGAATTTCAATATTTAGATCAGCATAACCATTACTGGAAAGATTTTCTGTTAAACGACTGGCCACTTCTAAACTTAAAGAAGTTTCATAAAAAATACGCTGCCGTATGCTTTCCATGAAACGTTTTTTTTGTTTGGTAAAATAATAACGTCCTCCTTTCCCCACCCGGTGAATAACAATTGCTGTAACAAAAGTAATACCTTCATCCAGATAAGCGTGGGAATCAGAACCTATAATTAATTTATATGTTTCTTGATAATTTTGATTCATATAGGAAATCATATCTTCAAAAACTGCATCGAAAGACATCTTTCCCTTCGTTGGACTATAAAAACTCATTTTGTTAACCTTTCACTAAGATAATTTATCATCTTTTTCTTAGTAAATTATAATTTAAACATAATCTAAACAATAATTAAACCACACTTTTTAATTATAAATTAACCTACAGAGGTTTGCAAATTTTTCATAAGATATTGAATCCGGACGTTGTTGTGGATCAATTTCTGCTTCGAGTAAAAATTTTTTGATCAGAGATCTATCCCAATTTAAATAATAACTTAGAGAGTTTACCATGGTCTTTCTTCGATAACGGAATACTTCTGAAACAAGCTTAATATATTCTTTTTCCAAATTAATAAGCTCTCTATTTTCTTTGGGTTCCATTACCACTAAAGTTGAATCTACCTGAGGAGCAGGATAAAATACACTCGAAGATACATTAAATGGAGTTCGTATATGCGTAAAGTAACTACATAATACAGAAAGGCTATTGTAATAATAAGAGCCGGGAGATGCTTGAAGTTTAAATGCCATTTCTTTTTGCATCATCAGCACAGCTTTTTCCCAGCAAATTTCTTCTTCAAAAAGCCGATACACAAATGGAGAAGTAATATAATAAGGCAAATTCGCCACAATTTTTACCGGCTTTCCTTCCTCTTCAAGAAAATGCTTTATAGAGGAAGTATCAACTTTTCGGATATCGTCTTCCAGTATGCATATATTCTCATAAGCCTCCATCAACCGTTTCAAAAAGCAAACCAATCCACTGTCTATTTCGATAGCAAGAACAAAAGCAGATTTCTTTACCATGGGCAAAGTTAATGCACCCAGACCGGGGCCTATTTCAATAATCCGTTCATTTTGCTTCAAATCAACTTCGGTTAATATTTTGTTAACTATATTATTATCAGCAAGAAAATTTTGCCCCCATTTCTTATGAGGATGGAGGCAAAAATCTTCAAGAATCTTATTAATTTGGCGGGGGGAACATATATTTATCTCTTCCATATAATATCTTCTTATCTTTTAATTCAATAAGCCTTTTTTTAACACTAATACAATAATATCATTAAAAGAAATAAAAATCATGGAAGGATGTAGACTTTTAGATTTCTTCGACCAAAACTATAAGCAGCTTGCTGAGAATCAACCAATAAATCTATCCTTTCCCCTCTAATCGCTCCTCCTGTATCCTGGGCAATGGCATATCCGTAACCTTCAATATAAACCTCAGTGCCCAAAGGAATCACCTGGGGATCAACTGCAATGATGTGAGGGTTCTCCCTACTGCCGGCTCCAGGCACTGCCCTTCTCCCTGTAGCAGTTCTACCGGTGGTTCCTGCCGAGGGGTCATTAGCGCAATAAGCAGTTGCTTGCACATTGAGAGATTTCTCAAACTCCACCGGTTTTCCCGGAATAGTAGTTCTGGTTCCTCTTTCTACGATTTTATCTTCAGGGGGCTCAACAATATTCTCTTCTGCTATGGAACTTTCTACCTTATCTCCATTTTCATATACGACTTCAATCTTTTTTTCTTTAAGGCCTTCTTCTCCCGGAGAAACTACCCTGGTTCTACCACGGTCAAGATTAGGGCTATCTTTATAAACTGTTTCATAAGGGATAGTTTTTTCTTCGGTTTTATACACTTTATCTATCCTGGTAATCTTTATTTCATCATACGGTTCTAATTTTTCACGCAGTCCCGGCTCGACTTCGTCATATTCTCTTAATTCCAGGCCCTCTTTTTTCAATAACTCCTTTACCGTAAGAGGCGTTGTCCATATCCTTTCTATATCATTATCAGCATTCAGCAGCACCGGAAAAGCTTTTAAAATTTCAATGTTATCATCGCGAGATATAAATTCATCAGTGCCCGGAGATATTTTATCCTGAGGATGAAGTTCTAGATCCACTTCATCAAGCACTTCTTCCACTGTTCTACTAACAGTTTTTATTTCTTTATACAGTTCACCATCAACGTAAATACTAACCGGTTGTAAAACCCACATGTAAAGCAAAGTTATTCCCAACCCAACTAAAGTTAAAAACAATGCCAGCATAAAATAGCGCAGCCGTTTACGAGTATTATTCTCATGATGCAATCTACTGTTTAATGATTCTTCTAACTCAGCAGGCATTTTAATTCAATACCACCTTTACAAATATTAACTTTAATATAATTATTACTCTCTAACATTATAATTACATGAAATTATTTGTCAAACTTATTTCTGTTATTGGCAAATAATTAATAAAGGCTTAACCCATGGCAAACAGCCATTCACAATTTTAAGAAAAAAGCCGTCTAAATCATATATTTTAAATAAATATAATATTCATTAAAGGGTAATATTAAATAGATTGGTTAAGTTTCTGCGGCAGTGAGTTTGTAAGTATTCCCTGGTAATATTTTTTAAAGAAGCTATCTGATCGTAGTTATACTTTACATAAGCTGGTTCGTTTCTTTTTCCTCGCATAGGCTGTGGCGTTAAAAAAGGAGAATCTGTTTCCACAAAAATGCGATCCAGAGGAACTATTTTTACTACTTCCCGCAAACGATGAGCTTTAGGATAAGTAATTATTCCCCCAAAAGATATATATAAACCAAGCTCCAAGCTTTGCCGGGCAAAATTTTCATCTCCGGAAAAACAATGTAATATCCCTCCCACCTGCTCGATATTTTCCTCTTTCATGATTTTCATGAGTTCCTGATAGGCATCCCTGCAGTGAATTATCACCGGTTTCTGTACCTTTAGAGCAAGCCTTAATTGAGCTCGAAAAACATTTTGTTGTAGTTCTCGAGGAGCCCGATCTTTAAAATAATCAAGTCCGGTTTCTCCGATAGCCACTACCTGTGGCGATAAAGCAAGTTTTTCCAAAACCGATTCATATCTCTCCGAAACATTATTAGCATCATGCGGGTGTATGCCGGCAGAAGCCCAAATCTGCGAATATTGGCCGGCTATATCTAAAACATCAGAGGATGATTTTTCGCTAATTCCTACGCAGATAACACCCTTTACTCCATTATGATCCGCTCTTTCCATTACCCCTTTAATTTCATCTTTAAAATCAGGAAAATCAAGGTGAGCATGAGTATCAATCAATTTAAAACACCCCTGTTAGGTTATTTTGCTGCCCAAAGGAATATCTGCATCCGGTGTAATCAAGCTTAATTTACCTGATTTATCACTTGCTGCAAGCAACATCCCTTCTGATTTAATTCCTTTTAACTTAACGGGGGGTAAATTTACAACCACGACAACATATTTGCCTTTCAATTCTTCCGGCGAATAATATGCGGCAATCCCCGCTACCATCTGTTTCACTTGTTCTTCCTGAAGTTCTACTTTAACACATAGTAATTTATCGGCTTGGGGAACCTTTTCCGCAGAAATAATTTTCCCAACTCTCAAGTCAAGTTTGTTAAAATCCTCTAAACTTACCTGTTCATTAGAAACATCCGTTGTAGATTCCTCGTCTTGCTCCTCACCTTCTTCCCCGTCAGAACTCCATTTAATTTCAGTATTAAGATTTAAACGGGGAAAAAGGTCTTCTTCTCTCTGCATAATGTGACCGGGGAAAATTGCTCCCCAATCTCCTAAACTTTCCCAACTAAGGAGTGAGTCTTGTTCGTTTATATTTAATTGATGAAATATCTTTTGAGAAGTAGCGGGCATAAATGGCTGTAAAAGAACACCTATGAAACGAATCCCTTCTGCTAAATTATACATCACCGTTTTCAAACGTTCCCGAGAAGTATGATCATTACTTTTGAACAGATCCCATGGAGCAGTTTGATCAACATACCTGTTACACTGACGTACAAGTTCCCATAGCTCTGCAAGAGCACTGCTAATTTGCAATTCATTCATGAGTAATTCCATTTTCGCAGGAATCTTTAAAGCAACTTGTTTTAGCTCTTCATCAATTTCATCTGAAATGCCGGAACCCGGAAGTTCCCCGTGAAAATATCTTTCGATCATAGTAAGGGCCCTGCTCACTAAATTACCCAAATCATTGGCTAAATCATAATTAATCCGCTGAACTAAAGATTCAATGCTAAAAACACCGTCCGCACCAAAGGAAATTTCTCGCAAAAGGTAATAACGAATTGCATCGGTTCCATAACGATCCACCAAAAGTAGAGGATCTACTACATTTCCTTTAGATTTAGACATTTTCCCCTCCTCCAAAATTAACCAGCCATGGCCAAAAACTTTTTGTGGAAGCGGTAAATCCAGGGCCATTAGAAATATGGGCCAATAGATAGTATGAAAACGTACTATTTCCTTACCGATAAGATGTACATCGGCAGGCCAATATTTTTTGAACTTCTCATCATCTGAATCATAACCCAGAGCAGTTATATAATTACTCAATGCATCCAACCACACATAAATAACATGATCCGGGTCAAATGGAACTTTAATGCCCCATTCAAAAGTAGTGCGTGAAACACACAAATCTTCCAATCCCGGTTCAATAAAATTATTTATCATCTCATTCTTCCGGGAAGGAGGTAGAATAAAATCAGGGTTATCTTCAATATGCTGCCGGAGCTTTTCGGCATATTTAGACATCCGGAAAAAATAGCTTTCTTCCGATACCATCTCCAAGTCACGACCACAATCAGGGCATTTTTCTTCTTCCATTTGCCTTTCTAACCAAAATGATTCACAGGGTGTACAGTACCATCCTTCATATTTACTTTTATAAATATCTCCGTTTTCATAAAAACGAGCAAATATATTCTGGACAGCCTCTTTATGCCTGGGCTCAGTAGTTCTAATAAAATCGTTATAGGAAATATACAGTTTAGCCCATAGGTCCTTGATCCAATCAACTATTTCATCCACCATCTGCTGAGGGGAATGTCCCCTTTTCTCAGCCTGACGCTGAATTTTTTGGCCATGCTCATCTGTGCCCGTAAGAAACCAAACATCATACCCTGTCAATCTTTTAAACCGCGCTAAAGCATCTGCGGCCACCGTAGTATATGAATGACCTATATGCAATTTATCACTGGGATAATAAATAGGAGTGGTAATGTAATAAGTTTTTTTCTCCATTTAAGTTGCCTCCCTAATGGCCTTCATTATTACATAAATTAAATTATTGTAACAGCCAAAATTCTTTCAATCTCGGAAAAACACCGTCTATATTATTATCGGAGAAAATCAAAAAGCCAAAGTAATTATAACAAAATGAGCCTTAGTGTCAAGCTTCAAAAAGGTTTTCAAAAGGTATTGATCTTTATAAGATTTATTGGTATAATTATGTAAATCAGTAAATAAGAGGATATCAAAGAGAAAAGGGGTGAAAAAGTTGAAATCTACAGGAATCGTCCGCAAAGTTGATGAATTAGGAAGAGTAGTAATTCCTATTGAGTTACGTAGAACTTTAGGAATTGAAATTAAAGACGCTTTAGAAATTTTTGTGGAAGGAGAACAGATCATTCTCAAAAAATATGAGCCGGCATGTGTCTTTTGTGGCAATGCCGATCATATAAAGCAATATATGGGAAAAAATATTTGCAAGGACTGCTCCACAAAGATAAACAAGAGTTAATATTTTTCTTATGAAAAAAGTAGAGGTAGCTTAATAAAAAAAGGCTGCCTTTATTTTTTATTCTTCATTTAACTTGCCTTTGAGCATTAGGTGAATATCATATACTTCGTTTCTAGGAACTTTCCTTAGCAATGAAACTGCTTTAACAGCGTACTTGGGAGGAAGACCTGCGTGAATAAGCTCTTGTAAATCTATTTTTAGTGATTCTTTTGAAGGAACATCTTCATGTAGTTTTGAGGATGCATTTATAACCAGTGTGAACTCCCCTCGAAGTTCTTTTTCAGAAAAATAGCTTATTTGTTCAGAAGGAGTCCCTCTTGTAACTTCTTCAAATTTTTTGGTTAACTCTCTGATTACTATTATTTCTCGATCACCCAAAAGTTCCTCCAGTTCCCGGAGGGTTTTTTTAATTTGATGAGGAGATTCAAACAAAACCATTACGTGTTCACTATTTTTTCGGAGAACCTTTTGCCTCTGCTTATGAGGAATGCGGTTTAAAAAACCTAAAAAAGCAAATTGATCGGTTTGATAACCAGAAATAGCCAGAGCAGCTGTTAATACAGAAGGACCGGGTAAAACTGTTACCCTTAGATCCTCCTGCCAAACTCTGCTCACCAGTTTGGCTCCGGGATCAGAAAGTCCGGGCATGCCGGCATCTGCAACTAAAGCTACATCTTCTCCCTCTTTTAAAAAATTAATGATTTCATTAATACGTTCCGGAGGGCTATGTTGGTGATAACTTATTAAGCGAGCAGGTTTTATGCTGTAATTATTCAAAAGTTTTAAAGTTCTACGAGTATCTTCACATGCGATTATTTTCACTTGCCGCAAACAATTTAAAACTCGAATAGTTATATCTTCCAAATTGCCTATGGGTGTTGCACATATGAAAAGAATACCCTTGTTTTCTAATTTCATATAATTTCCTCAGTTTTATTATCAATCTTCCATAACATCCACTTCTTCTAATGGAAACTCCCGATGGCTTTGGAGTTCTTTCAACTCCACCTGGACAGTTTCTTTCACCATGTTAACAGAAACTACTTTACCTTCTCCGTCAGGAGTAATTACATCTTTTCCAACTCCCGGATATTCACTCCTTACTTCTTCGTAAGTATCAGCTTCAAAGCGCAAACAACACATTAATCTCCCACAAACTCCGGATATCTTGGTGGGATTTAAAGAGAGATTCTGATTTTTTGCCATGCGAATAGACACAGATTCGAAATCTTCCAAAAAGGTAGTGCAGCAAAACGGCCGCCCACAAGGCCCCATTCCTCCAATTAATTTAGCTTCGTCTCTAACACCTATTTGGCGAAGTTCAATCCTGGTTTGAAAAATAGAAGCCAGATCTTTAACCAATTCTCGAAAATCGATTCTCCCTTCCGCAATAAAATAAAATACTATCTTACTCCGATCAAAAGTATATTCCGCTCGAATTAATTTCATGTCCATTTTATGTTCGGCAATGCTTTTCAAGCAAATATTAAAAGCTTCTTCTTCTTTTCTCTTGTTCTCTTCTAATTGAAAAAAATCAGCTTTGGTAGCTTTGCGAATAACCTTTTTTAATGGCTTTACCACCTCTTCCTTGCTAACTTCTTTTATTTCCTCCACTACTTTTCCTATTTCTAGCCCTCGCGAAGTTTCCACAATAACCATATCACCTTTATGTAAATCTACATTAACGGGGTCAAAATAATATATTTTGCCTGCATTACGAAACCTTACTCCAATAACACTATACATTAAAAATCCTCCCTCTGATTTGTAAAAATAAATTTTCAACTGCCAGCAACTTGTTCACATTAGTTAATAACATCTTACGAGTATCATTAATCAGTTCCAGGCAACTTTTAAGATTCATAGCATCTATTTTATATTTCATCCAGAATTCATGTAAATCTTTATCAAAAAGCTGAGAAGAATCTTTACTTAATTTCCATATCATGCCATCCTTAAAATAATGGGACAGCATCTCTAATAGTTGAGCAAGATCTTCCCTTTCAACCCACCTTTTTGCCTCTTCTAACAATTCTCTTTCAGATATTTCGGGAGATAACAATTTTTCACCAACATTATACACTATTTCACGCCGCTCTCCCCAAACTTCATTTAAAATAATATTTCGAGCTCTACCTGGCAGCCCCTCACTTAAATTCTTAGCTAACGCAATTTCACTTTCGGCAGCTCCGGGAGATATTTCTCGCAAATATTCCTCCATTTCTATATCATCCACTCTTTGCATTAAATAATGCTGACATCGTGATAAAATGGTGGAAGGCAACCTGGAGGGATAAGGTGTGGTTAACAAAAAAACCAGTTTGTCAGGCGGTTCTTCCACAATCTTCAAAAGAGCCGCTGCTGCTGCCGGTGTCAGACAGTGAGCATCTTCAATGAGGCATACCCTAGTTCCCTGCTCCTGTGGATAATAGATAAACCTTTTTTTCACTTCTCGCAGCGGATCAATTTTTATAGAACGTTCTTCAGGTTCAACGACTGCTACATCAGCATGATTCCCTTCTTTAATTTTACGACATGACAAACATGCTTCACAGGGGGCTTCTGTTTTTTGCACACAATTTAAAGCCTGCGCAATTAATAAAGCCAGGGAACTTTTTCCACTGCCCGGGGGGCCCGTAATTAAAAGAGCATGGGCCAGTGTCCCTTTTGAGATTGATTTCTTAATTACTTCTATATTTTTTTCTTGACCAAGAAGCTGATCAAAGCCCCAAGTCGAGCCTCTCATTTATTTTCCTCCATATTTTTTGGTGTGCCTCTTCCACAGTTATACCCGAGGGTAAAACTACAACATTTTTTTCATCTTCCTTGGCTAAAGCAAGGTAACCCTTACGTACTTTATTGTAAAATTCGAAATTTCTCTGTTCAATGCGATCTTTACTATTGCCATTAAGCTCCTTTTGCAAACACCTATGAAAGCTTTCTTCAACTTCAATGTCCATTATAAAAGTCAAATCAGGCCATATGCTCCCCATAGCTTCCCGGTTAATAAAGTTTATGGTTTCCAAATCATACCCCGAACCGTAGCCTTGATAAGCCAAAGTAGAGTGAATAAAACGATCACACACTACTATTATATTCTGCTCCAAAGCCGGATTAATTACTTCATATACCATTTGAGACCTTGCCGCTGCATATAAAAAAACCTCAGCAGTTAAACTCATTTCCCCGCTTTCCGGTGCAAGTAATAAACCACGAATTTTTTCTCCAATAGCCGTCGTGCCGGGATCGCGAATAAATAAGTTAGGAATATTATAAGTCAACATTTTTTGTTTTAATAGTTCCATTTGGGTAGTTTTACCGGAACCATCAATGCCCTCAAATGTTATAAAAGCATTTCTTTTCAATATACATGCCCCCTAAAATTATTCTTTTACCACCATAATCTGAAATGACGGAGCCTCCCCTATGCCTAAAAAGAAACTACCATGCTTGTAATCCTCCCAAACTTTTTCTACAAGTTCTGCCGAAATCAGTTCTCCCGGAATTAATATTGGAGTTGCCGGTGGAAAAGGCACCACGGTAACAGCAGAAACACAGCCAACAGCATTTTTGAGAGAAACCTCTTGCCACCTGCCCTCAGAAGCTTCGCGCGGAGTCATCACAAGTTCCGGAATCTCATACTTGTTTTGGAAAGACATTAAAGTTTGTGAAGATGAATAATCATTTTCTAATTCATTTAATGCTTTTATTAAAATATTTATGTGCTCCCATCTGTGCTGCGGATGAATAATGAGTATTAAGTAATTTGGCCCTGAGAATTCCACCTCAATTTCATATTTATCTCTTAGCAATGCACTCACCTGAAAACCAGTTAAAGAAATTCTATCAATAATAATAGTAAGTCTTAAAGGATCTAACGAAAATTCCTCTGATAGCATATCCGGTTGCAGACAGGAAAAACCTTTCATGTGGAAAATTTGCTGCCGCATATAAGAACTTAACTGAATTGCTTCTTCCCATCCCACAGATCCCTCATGACATATCCTTTCTAAAGAAGCCAATACCGGATAAGGCGGACTCGATGTTTGAAACATGCTTAAAGCATGCTTAAGGCGTTCGTTGTTATTGTCAGTTCCCTTTTGATGCAAAAAAGCTCCAGGAGTTAATGCCCCTAATGTTTTATGTGCACTATTAACCCATAAATCTGCCTGGCACAAAGAAGCCGAGGCTGGAAAATCTTTATGAAAAATAAAATGGCCGCCATGTGCTTCATCTACTAATAAAGGAATTCGTCTTTTTTGGGTAACTTCCCGTAAACCGGCAAGGTGAGGGGTTATTCCCCAGTAAGAAGGACTGGTAACAATAAATGCCCGGGGGGCCGATACTTCCGATAACAAAGCTTCAACTGCTTCTACTTTAATATTTAAGGGTATTCCTGCTATATGTTCCTCCACCGGCATAAAAAAAGGTATGGCACCACTTAATACCAATCCTGTAATTACAGAACGGTGTACATTGCGCCCCAATAATACTTTGTCCCCCGGCCTGCAATAGGACCATATTGCAGCGATTAATCCCGCACTGCTTCCATTTACTAAATAATATGTTTCATCCGCCTTAAAAACTTCCGCTGCTATTTTCTGAGATTCTTCAATAGCCCCTGAGGGTTTAAACAAATTGTCCAGGCCTTCCAATTCTGTTAAATCAAACATTTCTCTTTGATTACAGGCCCACCCAGTCCTGTGGGACGGTACATGAAAACGGCACCTGGAACCTTCTAAATGTTTATTTATAGCTCTCCTTAAAGGATAATCTTGCCTAGAAGGGAAATTAAACACTGTAATTAGGCGCTTCCTTAGTAATTTGAACAGTATGCGGGTGGCTCTCTTTCAGTCCGGCACTGGTAATACGCACAAACCGCGTGTTAGTTTTTAATTCTTCCAAGTTACTTGATCCGCTGTATCCCATGCCCGCACGTAATCCACCTATAAGTTGGTAAATCATATCCCCTACTGTGCCACGGTAGGGAACTCTTCCTTCAATGCCTTCGGGAACAAGCTTTTGAGCTTCGCTATCTTGAAAATAGCGATCATTGCTTCCTTCTTTCATTGCTCCCAATGACCCCATTCCACGGTAAACTTTAAAACTTCGGCCCTGATAAATCTCAAACTCTCCGGGGCTTTCTTCCGTACCGGCAAAAAGGCTGCCAATCATTACCACATCTGCTCCCGCAGCCAGGGCTTTAGTAATATCTCCGGAATATTTAATGCCTCCATCAGCTATCACAGGAACACTGTGCTCTTTGGCAACTTTATATGCTTCACTTATAGCTGTAATCTGGGGCATGCCGGCTCCGGCTATTACCCTGGTAGTGCATATAGCACCGGGGCCAACTCCCACTTTAACTGCATCCGCACCAGCTTTTATTAAATCAAGCGCCCCTTCACCGGTAGCAATATTACCGGCCACTACCTGCAATTCGGGATAAAGATCTTTGACAGTAGAAACCATTTCAATTACAAAATTGGAATGGCCATGAGCTGAGTCCACAACCAGTACATCTAAACCTTCCTCTTTCAATGCTTTTACTCTGGATACAGAGTCACTGGCTACACCTACAGCAGCCCCCACGAGTAAGCGCCCCCCCTTATCTTTGGCAGCATGAGGATATTGAATTGACTTTTCAATATCCTTGATAGTAATAAGCCCTTTGAGCTCAAAATTTTGATTCACAATAGGGAGCTTTTCTACTTTGTAAGTTCTTAAAATATCTTGAGCCTCCATAAGGGTGGTTCCTTCAGGAGCCGTTATCAGGTTTTCTTTGGTCATTACCTCTTCGATAAGCTTGGAGTAATCGTTCTCAAAACGCAAATCGCGGTTTGTAATTATACCCACAAGCTTCCCATTTTGTGTAATCGGCACACCGGAAATACGATATCTTTCCATAAGAGCAGCAGCATCATTTACTGCATGCTTGGGGGAAAGATAAAACGGATCAGTAATAACCCCGTGTTCAGAACGCTTAACTTTGTCTACCTCTTCTGCCTGTTTTTGAATAGGCATGTTTTTATGGATAACCCCTATTCCACCTTCACGAGCTATGCCTATAGCCATACGTGCTTCTGTAACTGTATCCATGCCGGCACTGATAATAGGTACATTTAATTTTATCTCAGAAGTAAGATTAGTAGTGACATCTATATCGCGAGGCAATAATTGCGACTTTGCCGGCACCAGCAACACATCATCAAATGTTATTCCATCAAGGGAAAACCTTTCAGTTACCATGAACGGAAGCCTCCCGTGTATTTAATCTTCACATATTAAAAATAGCATAACAAACCTTTTGTCTAGTGTCAATTAAAGCTAAATAAGCTTCTACAGGTATCATAACCCGATTAAAGCCGTATTATAACAGCCAAAGTTCTCGCAAAAAACACCATATTTTTATTTAAGGAGGTAAGTGCATAGAGCTCCATTTTTTATTGCTCACTTACCAGGGAATATGTTAAGATCAAGTTAATTTTGGACAGGGCAATAAACAGTTTTAAATAATTTTGTTTGCTTATTAAAACTTAAACAAAACCTGATAGTTTAATCAAAAAAACATTCTTGGATTAGACAGATTCCTTTACAGCTAATAAGGAGGATATAATGGAAAAAAAAGGCAAGGGATTTATGAACTTAGAAACAACTTGGGAATACGCATTAAATAATTTCTCGCTTCAAGACCCCCAGAAAATAGCTCTCAATAGTGCCGTAGAGTTTTATGAAGAACAAAAATCTTTTAATATATTTTTTATCCAAGAAAATTATACGATTAAACATCCCTCCGGTGAAATTTGGGATTCAAACGGTGAAAAAGCTTCCCTTTATATCTCTATCATCCTTTTACACTATTTGAACACTTCTAATGGCACCCCTCTTTCTGGAAAATGGATCTCTTTTAAAGAACTTCCAGGAGGACAAATATATATAGAGCCCTTTCGAAAAAGAGCTTTATATCCTTTTTTAAAAGCATTTGGAAGCTCTCCTTCAACTTTTACCGAAGCAGCTTCTAAAATTGGTGGATTTCGCAACCCCCAACTGGGAGAATATAGCATGGTTGTCCCCGTATTACCGCGGGTACCGGTAGCATTTAT
>PUKQ01000208.1 GCA_003550565.1 Syntrophomonadaceae bacterium | reverse complement strand
ATGATAGACAAGCCGTATAAAACTACAAAAAAGAATCCCACCAATAAAGGAATATTTGTCAATATATCTGTAATAATAACCTCCCACAAGAGGTGTAATTCGAGTAAATCAAATTCCAAATCCACCTGAGTAGCACCCAGCCTTGCCGCCCATTCCGGAATTACCCGTTCTCCCCCTTCGACGTAACCTAATCCGCCTTTCATTAACGTCTGTCCGATAAGCTGAAAAAAAACCGCCATAAATCCTATCACATACTTGTTGTTCATCCCTGCTACCCCCTTCTTCACATCAACTTACAGCAGCAGTATTAACATAGTATTCCAGACGCTTAAAAACAGCATGCACAATGGTGGGCATAAGGAAAAGCCACCAGAAAAACAGCCACATGGGCATGCCCAGGAATACGGGATTAATGTAATCATAAAGGCCAAAGTTACATAACAGCGCTTCAAAAATAAAAGCATAAGGCATTATTACCATAATGTTTAGCTGATTTAGGGTGGGGGGTATTATTATATACCTCAAAAGCACAATACCGCCGTATATTAACCCGGGAATCCACCAATCCATGGCAACTGTATGGTAAATAACCATGCGCAAAATAACAATGATACATAAATCAAATATCAGTGTTTTATCTACCCAGCCCTTTAAAAATTGCCCCCGGGGTTCAAACTTTTCTCCTTTGATCCAGCTAAGATTAAAAACCTTCCGCAGCACCAGGAAACCCTGTCCCCAGAAAACTATCATCCACAGCGGAAGCAATCCATCAAGAATGGGAACCAGGGTGGCAGAATGATAAAAATAAACTTCCTGAATCATGGACATTAGATCATTACCACCACCGACGATTACACCCAGCACAAAGAATAACCAGTCCCCTTTTTCGTTTAAAAAAATAAACCGAAAGGTCAAATTTACTACAAAAATAATAGATATAATGCCGGTATAGAAACTGTCTTCAATGGCCATCCTTCCAAATATGCCCACTCCGCCTAAAATAAATATAGCTAAAAAAACTGCTTCCCACCTTAAGCGCTGCTCGGGAGTTTCCGGGGGATATTTAAATAATTCTCGCCACATAAGGCTCTCCCTCCTCTGATTAAATTTGCTTTTACTTCTTTTCTTAAAGACGAATCCACTTTTTAGGGTTATATGAAACCTTGTATAAAGATTTATCTAAAGATTAGACGTAAGTTCCCTGGCCTCCGAAACAAAGTTCAACGGCCTAAGAAGCGTTTCCCGATAAGCCTCTGTAGTATAATTTTGGTACCAGGCGCAATAGCCACCGCACTGATTTTGGGCATGGCCATGAAAATTTGTGGGATTTACAAATTTAGCCGCTTCCTCGTAAAGCTCATCTACATTTTTATAGTCGAAAGTGTTCAAATAAACCGGGGGTATATTCACACTCGCCCGACAAGGCCAGGGGAGTGATCCATCAGAGCTAACATGGGGTTTTATGGTAGTAAGGCAAGTATATGGCTTGGCATAAAGAAATTTATCCAGAAGTCGGGAGGAACCAATTATCTTATACCCTCTTTTTTTGCGCTCAAGCAAAGTCCGCACAAAATTGCGGTATTCGCTATTATTAATCATATGCATATCAGGGCCTTCTTTATAATTGGCGGGAACAGCAGCAAAGAAAATATCCAGATCGTTACACCAGTCCATTACCACCCGGGCCTCTTTGATAGTTTCCGGGGTCACCACGGAATTAACAATAAGCATAAACTTCACGTGCTTTTGAAGTTCCCGGAGCATCAGTACATTGGTGAGCACTGTCATGCCCTGCCGGCGTTGAAAGAGATCGTTTAAGGTATCGGGGTTTAACGCATCTACACTGACAACCACTATGTCCAGCTTTCGAAGAACATCTTTCCATTTGGGATCTTTTAGCTTTTTATGAAGATTTACCAGGTTAGTGTTCAAGGCCATGGGGTAATAACCCAGTTTAGCCGCTTCTTCTATAAAATCGGGAAGGTCCTCCCGCAAAGTAGGCTCTCCCCCGCAAAAATATATAGCGCTGCAGCCCGTGCGCATAAAACGCAGAAGTTTCATGCCTTCTTCAGTGTCTAAAGTATGCCGATTCGATTTTTCAAACCAGCTCCTTCCGGCATGATCATCACAATATTTACAGCGAAGGTTACAGCTGTTGGTCATCACCCATATCCAGTACAAAGGCCTGAGGCAGTGGTTATTATTTTTCAAACGGCGGCGGTTTTCATAAAAATTTGCGAGTGTAGTTATATAACTCTTTCTTCTGCGGTTTAGATCTTCCATCCGATCCAGGAAGGTAAGTTCGCTGTCTAACGTAATATCATCCTTTATTTCTTCAATTAATAGATTCGCTTCTTTATTAAGTTCATGCCAATCGGGGTGTCCCATTTCAGGTTGGTATAATCTGAATTTTAGAGAAGATGCTTTGCGCTTCATTAGCTTGTTACCAGCCCTTATATAAAAAGATTTACTTGAAGTCAGTTTTTTTAATTATGATATTATTAAAAATATTACTTATAAATATTTTCTATACCCCTTAAGACACCATCAGCTATGGCCGCTTCCCCACCGAATACATACAATGTTAATAATCGTTCCTGCCCGCGGAAATAAGTTTCAACATCAACGGGAAGTTCATCCCGGGCGGTTAAAAGAACCGGTGCCTCATTAAGAGCGGCAAAAACCCCTCCGCATAAAGCATCGGGAAACTCCAATCCCGTGGCCAGGGTGGCTGTTTCCAGGTCACCGAAGAATTCTTCTGCTATGGCAGTGGCCGTTTCCCAACGGTTTATACCATAAATTCTATTGGCATCGCCTATTCCTTCCACCACATTAAATACATCCTCGCTCACCGCAGCCTCCCCACCGAGAACGTATATATCGTTTATGTTTTCTGCATGGTCATTGAGGTAACTTTCAGTAACTTCGGGCAATTCACCCGGGCGGGTAAGTAAAATAGGGCTGCCGTGCAATGCAGCCGGGCTAGACCCGGATACAGCATCAGCAAATGCAAGGCCGGTAGTCAGAAAAACTTCATCCGGGCTGTTATCAACAAGTTCATTTGCTATTTCAACTGCCGTTTCAAAACGGCTGATACATCCCAATCTATCTACCTCAT
>PUKQ01000145.1 GCA_003550565.1 Syntrophomonadaceae bacterium | reverse complement strand
CTAATCCTGTTCGCTCCCCTGGCTTTCGCGCCTCAGCGTCAGTTACAGGCCAGAAGGCCGCCTTCGCCACCGGTGTTCCTCCCGATATCTACGCATTTCACCGCTACACCGGGAATTCCACTCTCCTCTCCTGCACTCAAGCCCACCAGTTTCAATGGCAATTCCTCAGTTGAGCCGAGGGCTTTCACCACTGACTTGATAGGCCGCCTACACGCCCTTTACGCCCAGTAATTCCGGACAACGCTCGCCCCCCACGTCTTACCGCGGCTGCTGGCACGTAGTTAGCCGGGGCTTCCTCAGGGGGTACCGTCAGCTTCTTCCCCCCTGACAGAGCTTTACAACCCGAAGGCCTTCTTCACTCACGCGGCGTCGCTGCGTCAGGGTTGCCCCCATTGCGCAATATTCCCCACTGCTGCCTCCCGTAGGAGTCTGGGCCGTTCTCAGTCCCAGTGTGGCCGACCATCCTCTCAGACCGGCTACCCATCATCGCCTTGGTAGGCCTTTACCCCACCAACTAGCTAATGAGCCGCGGGCCCATCTGAAAGCACTACATAACGCCTTTGGTAAGTAATCATTACAATCACTCACTTTATCCGGTATTAGCAGCCCTTTCGAGCTGTTATCCCAGTCTTCCAGGCAGGTTACCCACGTGTTACTCACCCGTCCGCCACTAAGTCAGAAGTCGGTCATCGGAAGTCAGATGTCAGAAATAATCCGCACATTGAAGTAGATCATCCTCCTTAATCCACCCCCATGCACTCAAAAATACAGAAACTCGGGCTGAAAAACCCTCCCCTCCAACTTCTGACCTCTGATGACCGACTTCTGCTTCGTTCGACTTGCATGTGTTAAGCACGCCGCCAGCGTTCGTCCTGAGCCAGGATCAAACTCTCCAGTTTGATATCCTAAACTCTAAAAATCCCAATTCTTAATAAAACTCAAATTGGGAACCATCTTCACAAATCGGCTTGCCCTGTTCAGTTTTCAAAGAGCGTTATAAAATAATTATCCAAACGGCCTTCCGCTTGGCAATAATTATATTACCACACGGGTGATGGCTTGTCAATATCTTCTCGAAGCTTTATCTTTAATTTCAAGACATATTATATAGTGATTTTTAAGTATTATGCAGGTATTTACCAAAAAGCATATTATTTCATAAATATTTAGTATATTCTATACATTTCTAACTTTTACATACTTTCTTTTACCGGCCTGGATGAGGTTTTCTTCATTTAAATTAATGTTTTCTTCAATACTACTAACTTTTTCTCCGTTTAAGCGAATTCCTCCCTGATTAATCAACCTGCGAGCTTCGCTGTTACTGTTTACCAATCCCGTGGCTGCCAGTACATTTACAATATTGGGTGATTCTCCCCATTCACCGGCATTTAAGAAAACTGTAGGAATATCTTCAGGCAACTCTTTTTGCTGCACTACCCTGGTAAATTCCTTTTCTGACTTATCTGCTGCATCACTGTCATGATAAAGAGTTACTATTTCGCGAGCTAAACGCATTTTAGCATCCCGGGGATGAAGTTTTTGTAAGTTTAAATCTTTTTTGATTTTCTCTATCTCATTTTCTTCCAAGGTAGTGGCAAGATGAAAATATTCCATCATAATGTCATCGGGGATGGACATTACTTTCCCATATATATCTGAAGCCGGTTCCGTTATGCCTATGTAGTTTCCCAGGCTTTTGCTCATTTTCTGAACACCATCGGTACCGGTTATAATTGGGGTAGTAAGGGCAACTTGTACTTCTTGCCCGTATTCTTTTTGTAAATGCCTTCCCATTAAAATATTAAACTTTTGCTCGGTAGCGCCCAGTTCAACATCAGCTTCAATAGCTACGGAGTCATAACCCTGCATGAGAGGATAAAAGAATTCATGTATACTAATGGAATGACCTTCTCTGTAACGTCGATTGAAATCCTCCCTCTCCAGCATACGCGCAACTGTGTATTTAGAAGCAAGTTTTATTACTTCTGCAAAACCAAGTTTGGATAACCATTCGCTGTTAAACACCAATTGCGTTTTTTCGGGATGAAGTATTTTGAATAATTGTTCTTGATAAGTGCGGGCATTTTCTTTTACCTCTTCTTCTGAAAGCTGGCGCCTCGTTTGGGAACGTCCGGTAGGATCTCCTATCATACCGGTAAAATCACCCATAATAATAATCACTTCGTGCCCCAGCTCCTGAAATTCTCGAATTTTTTGCAGTACTACCGCATGGCCTAAATGTAAATCCGGCGCTGAAGGATCAAAGCCCAGTTTACATTTTAACGGCTTTCCGGTTTCGTATGAGCGCTTAAATTTTTGGTTAAGCTCTTCCTCACTGATAATTTCTACTGTATTTTTTTTGATTGTTTCCATTTGTTCCGCAGGTGTTGGCATGTCCATAATAATAGATAGCTCCTCCTTGTTCAAAAAATTACCGCTTATACACTTGCTTATTGTATCATACCTTTCAATACTTTAAAACGCTCTTTTTAGGAACTTTTAAAACAATAATTGTGAAAGAGTCAAATTTATAAGGCATATTAAAGATTTGTTATTTGCAGCCCTCCAACGGCAGGAGTTACATAGAAAGAAGGTATTTCCGGCAAAACTTCTTTTGTATTTTCTTCAACCTCCTGATGAAATTTTTCCACTGCATCTGAAGGTAAAAGGGCAATAACGCATCCCCCAAAGCCAGCCCCGGTCATTCTTGCTCCCATCACTCCCTCTACTTTCTGTGATACTTCTACAATTAGGTCCAATTCTTTGCAGCTAACTTTATATAAATCACGCAGCCCTTGATGTGAAGCATTCATCAAACTTCCAAAAGAATAAAAATCATTTCCGTTGATTGCATCTAAAGCTTTTAATACCCGCCGGTTTTCTTCCAGCACGAAATAACTTCTATTATATAAATTCTCTGTTAAATACGGAGAAGACTTTTCTAATTCATTAAAACTAACTTCACTTAAAGAATCTTTTTTCATACCTAAACGTCCATTAATAATATTTAAGGCTTCTTCACATTCTGCACGGCGACGATTATACTCCGAATGAGAAAGCTTTCTTCGCACTTTACTATCGATAACCACAAAAACATATTCATTCATATTTAAGGGAATGTGCTTATAATGCAAAGTTTTACAATCAATAAACAAGGCGTGATCTGGCAAAGACAGAGCAGAAGCAAATTGATCCATGATGCCACACCGGACGCCTATATAATCATTTTCTGCTTTTTGGCAAAGCAACGCCAGTTTTTCCAGATTAATTTCAATATGGTTTAAAGTAGTTAGGGCAGCGGCAGTGGCTAATTCAAGAGCAGCTGAAGAACTCAAACCCGCGCCGATGGGTATATCTCCACTAAACTCTATATTAGCGCCCTCAAGTTTAAATCCCTCTTGCAACAAAACCCAAAATACTCCGGCAATATAACTCCACCATTTATTTTCAGTTAGTGGTATCAAGTCATTAAAGGTTAGTTCTTTTGTTTCTCCCAAATCATTTGCAATAATTTTAATAACCTTATCTTCACGGGGAAAGGCAGTCATGTTCACTTTACGATTTATGGCTATGGGTAAAACAAACCCCTCATTATAATCGGTATGTTCCCCTATCAAGTTTACTCTTCCCGGTGCTATTGCCTGTACTTTCAATAATTAATCACCACTTTTAATGTCGCCGGCTAAAACTTCTCGCAGTTGTTTCGCTTTTTCTTCCGGTAAAGAATCATTGATAAAAGATCCGCCACCCTGTTCGCAGCCGGCCAGGTATTTTAATTTTCCCTTATCCCTTAAAGGAGGGTAAAATTCAAAGTGAAGATGTCCTAACCTTAAGAGACTTCCCGGAGGGTCTTGATGAATTACCATGATGTAAGGAAAGGTTTGATTAAACAGCGCATCATAAGCTTTTACTGTTTTTTGCAATATATGGGCAAGATCAGTTATTTCTGTATTTGAAAAGCTGTTTATGGAAACTTTATGTTCACGGCTGTATATATGCACTTCAAAGGGATAGCGGGCATAAAATGGCACAAAAGCAATAAAAGAGTTATTAGATGTAACTACTCGGGAACCATCATTTTCTTCGGTTTTCAGCATATCACAAAATAAGCAGCTATTATTTTTATCCCGATATTCTTGCGCGGAAGATAATTCCTGCGAAGGAATCGGAGGGATGTAAGGAAAAGCATAAATCTGGCCATGGGGGTGATGTAAGGTAACCCCTACTTCTTCTCCCCTGTTTTCAAAAATGAGGACATACTTAATTTCATCTTTTTTCCCTAGCTGTTCATAGCGATCTCCCCATACACGAATCAGATTTATTACTTTTTCCTTGCTGAGGGTGGCCAAGCTTCCTTGGTGTTCAGGGGTGTATACCACTACTTCACAATTACCAACGCCCGGCTCTACCGGGTAAATGGTGGTTTCTTCCACAGCAGGGCTGGCAGGGGACATGCTGAAGCTGGGAAAACGATTTTCAAAAACTACAATTTCAAAATCATTTCGAGGTATTTCTGTAGGAATATTTCTGTTTTGGGTAGGGCATAGAGGGCAATATTCCTTTGGAGGTAGAAAAGTCCGATCCATGCGTTGTTTGGACATAATAACCCATTCTTGCCTGACCGGATCCCATCTCATTTCAGACATCGGATTTTTCCTCTTTACTATGCGAAACTTTTCTGTCTTCAGTGCTTGCTGGCTTTGGGTCGCTGTTAAAATAATAGAATATTAAATAGCGCCCGTCCTCTCTTGTTATGTATTCTTTGCGCATATTATTTGTATCTCCCATAAAAGCAACTTCCCCCCAGACTGCTTACGAAGTCAGTATAACATAAATTGAATAATAATATAAATCAAAATATACCTGCTAAACGCCTGCAATAATTTAACACTATGATGCGCTTATAAAAAAATAACCGTTGGTTCAAATCACTTTGAAGCAACGGTTATCCTTTATTCTTTGTTAGCACCGAAAGTTTAATTACTGGTACATTTCATTGATGAGGTCTGCATACTTATTGGTAATAACACTTCTTTTAACTTTTAAAGTGGGCGTCAACTCCCCTCTTTCAACCGAAAGAGCTTCCGGCATAAGAGCAAGTCTTTTGACCTGCTCAAAATCATCATAGTTTTTATTTACCCGGTCAACTATTTCTTGATAAACCTCATGTATTTTTTCGTTCTTTAAAAGTTTGGGATCCATTTTGACTATTATTTTGTCCCCGCTTTGCCCCTCTCCATATTCTGTCTTTTTTTCATCATAAGAAATATTGTGTTTTTTGGCAAAGTCTACCAGGTAATCATATGAAGGCTGTATAAGAGCAGTAACGAATTTTTGGTCGTCACCGATAACTACTGCATCATCAATCAGCCTATCTTTTTTCAATTCTTCTTCTATGGGGAGGGGAGCAACATTCTTGCCGGTAGAAAGAACTAAGATGTGCTTCTTGCGTTCTTTAAAAACAAAATGATTGTCTTCGTCAAAGTAGCCAATATCTCCGGTCCTTAACCAGCCATCCTCAGTAAAAGCTTCTTTGGTTTCTTCGGGCATTTTATAGTATCCCTGCATCACATTATCACCTTTGATCAAAAGCTCTCCGTCTTCATCTAATTTCTGCATGGTTCCCGGTAAGGGCGGACCGACAGTGCCGGGTTTTATTCGGTGGATAGGGTTCAAATTGGAAGGAGCGCTTGTTTCGGTCATTCCATAACCTTCCACAATAACTATGCCAATACCGCTGAAAAAATAAGCCAGGTCTTTAGACAAAGCGCTACCTGCAGAACAAGTCCACACCAACCTATCCACACCCATCCTGTCTCTAATGCGTTTAAATACCAGCTTATCTGCAAGCTTATGTTTGCGTTTTAATCTTCTGGGAATCCGTTTGCCTTGTCCATGGTGACGCCCCACTTCCCTTGCTATATTAGAAGCCCAATAAAAAAGTGTTTTCTTTAATTTGGAGGACTCTTCCATCTGGTCTACCACACGGTTATAAACCCTTTCGAACAAACGCGGCACGGAAACAAAAACATGCGGCCTGATTTCGGGAAGATCTTCTGCCAGCAACTGGGGATGAGAGAAAAAGTTAGTTCCCCCCGCATCTATTGACGCAAGAAAAACCAATCTCATGTAAACATGGGCTAAAGGTAAAAAATCAAGCCCCACAAAGCCCGGCTCAAAATAGATAATCTTAATTGCAGAAATAATATTAAAACGGAAATTCCAGTGCGTTATCATAGTCCCTTTGGGAATACCGGTAGTTCCACTGGTGTAAACAAGACTGCATAAGTCATCGGGATCTACGCTCTGCCAAATTTCCTCGTATTTGCCGGGATTTTCTTTTCCAAATTCTTTACCCATTTTAGCTACATCTTTCATGTTGATAATATGATCATTCTCTTTGCCTGTTTTTTCAATGGTAACAATGTATTTTAATTCCGGGAGTTCTTCCTTAACCTGAAGGATTTTTTCCAGCTGTTCTTCATTTTCCACAATTACAATTTTACTATCGGAATTCGCAATAATATATTGAGCGCTGGAAGCTGCTAAAGTAGGATAAATAGTTACAGTTACTGCCCCTGCTGTTAAAATGGCAAAATCAAATGCGCCCCATTCGTATCGAGTATCAGCCAGAATGCTAACTTTGTCTCCTTTCTCTATGCCTAAGCTTATTAATCCCTGGCTTAAATAACGAACTTCCTCCCCAAATTCTTTATAAGTTATGCTGTTAATAGTACCACTTTCAGTCCGGTACATAACCACTGGTAGGTTAGAATATCTTTCCACGGCATCCCAAAACATTTTATTGAGACTTTCCTTGGTTACCTCTCCCAAAGGTTCACCTTTAACAATGGTAGTCATGTTACACCTCCGATTGATAGATTAGTGTAAATATTTAGACATATATCCTTAAAAAAGCACCCGCCCAAATGCAGTTAAATTTGCTCCCATATTTAATTGTAAATAAAATTAACTGCTATTTGTCCGGGGACTTTTGAAGTTTCTTTTCATTTTCCGCAATCTCTACCTAAATTCTTTATTTTTTTATGGAAACTATTTAGGCATATAGAGCTGTGCCACGGGAGACAGTTTCATCGTCTCCCCTCGAACCTGGAATACGACCCTTCCATAGACTTTAAGGGCACTCGAACCGTCCCCATTTGCCGGACTTCAGGAAAACTCCATCGTCCCCTTGCGGCCCTTTGCTACTGCAATTGGAAGACGTCCGAACCGCCCCCATGGCACAGCATGCCTTAGCCAAGTTTTATCCTGGCTTTAGTAGTTACATTTTAAGTATCGATGGGTTGGAAATACTTGATGTCGTAAAAGTCGCCATTTCTGTTTTCATTCCAAACCGCCTTCACTTTCATCCCCACTCTGATATCCTCGTGCTCAACTCCTCCGATCATATGCATGAAAAATGTATTGGCTCCATCCAGGATGATGTAGCCATAAGCATAAGGCGGTGTTGCGGGCTGGCCGGGATAGGGTAAATTAACAATGGTGACACAATCTAATACTCCTTCATCTTTTACCGGAATTAATTTATCTTCCATAGGACCCAGGTGTATAGGACAGCCGCCCGGAGGAACCATTACTTTACCGCACACGGTACATTTGGTTCCATAAAGAGTTTTTTCATTTTTCATGCGCTCAAAAAACTCTTCAGTCATTGACCCATAAGACCAATGGTAAGGCACATGCCAGGTATGTTGTACATTATTAACTATTTCAGTCATCAAGACCCCTCCTTTCAGCTTATTATTTCAAACTGCTCAATATCCAAAATATGACCGATGGTTTCTCCTTTGAACTTAGCCTTTGCCCGGGCTCCAACCTTTAATTTATCCATTTCGTTGCCCTTAACCAGGTGAACCATTGCTGTATCTGCACCATCAATTTTAACCATAACAATAGCATATGGCGGTTCGGGTGGCCATAATAAAGGATGCTCACTAACATCGGCAGGGCTTATCCTTGAATTCAGGTATTCATCAGAGGGCTTTTCCCCAAAAAAGTTTTGGTTAACCTGGGTAAAAGAAATAATCTCGCCCTCATTTTTTAGTTCTACGAAATCATCTTCGGTTAAATCCACATAGCAGTCAGGACAAAGATCTTGGGGAGGAACAAACACTTTTTTACAAGCCGGGCACTTGCCTCCCAAAATAGTATGCTCTTTAAGCCCTCCCAAGAATTTGCCGATTACGGGACCCGTTGTCCATTTGTACGGTACGGTAATATCCCAATCTAATTTTCTGGCCATAAATTAACACCTCCTTAAGACTTGTTGCTTCCAAAAATCATTACCGTGTGAAACTGGATGGCGCCACCCCAACCATGACCGAGAGACAAACTGGCACCTGGCACCTGGCGGTCTCCTGCCCTTCCCATTACCTGGAGAGCTGCCTCAGCTTTCCGGAACATGGCGGCAGCACCAATAGAGTTAGCGCATAAAACACCACCTGATGGATTAACAGGCAATTTGCCATCCATTTGAGTGGCACCGCTTTCCAACAATTTACCTCCTTCACCCCAATCGCAAAAGTTCAAGCCTTCGTACCAAATAACTTCTTGGGAGGAAAAAGCATCATATAACTCGGCTACATCCAATTCCTCTAAGGGATTAGTTATTCCCGCTCTCTCATAAGCTTTTTCCGCTGCTAACCTTAAACCAATGGGCATCGACCAATCGCGATCGGGATAGTTAAGGCCCTCGTTAGTTGAGGAAGCACCCAGTACCCAGGCTATTTTATCCGCTATTTCTTCTGCTCTTTCTTCTTTGGCAAATATCATGGCGCACACAGCATCCGAGGTGGGGCACATATCTGCCATCCGCAACGGATCGCACAACATGTGAGTATTTTTAGCACCTTCCAGGGTATAATCCGGTATCCTCAATTGGGCATAAGGATTGTTCATAGCATTATTGCGGTTTTTTACCGCCACTTTCAGGCCAATTTCGTTTGAATACCCGTATTTATTATAATACTTTGAAGCCTGAATTGCAGCCGCTGAAGGAGCTCCGGCAGCAAATTGCCTGCCCATGATGGGATCATAAACAGTGGATAAGCCAATTTGGGCGGAAGAAGTTTCATTCAACTTGTTTCCCGAAATAGCCATTACTACATCAAATTTACCACTGGCTACCAAATAATACGCGCCTATAGCCGCTGAACCTCCTACCGTCCCTCCGGTGTGAATACGAAATAAAGGCTTGTCAGTTGCTCCAATAGCATCACCACACCATTTTTCAGGATGGTTAACTCCTTCAAAATATTCCGGTGAATGCCCAAACACAAAAGCATCAATATCTTGGGGAGTAAGGCCTGAATCCTCATATGCGCTTTTAGCTCCCAGGCGGTATAACGCAGGAATACTAACATCCCAACGTGATTTATTTTCCGTCATTCCAATACCTACTACTCCAACTTTACTGGTCATTTTTACACCTCCTTATAAAAGTATTATACAGATAAAATCCCGACCAGGTTTGATTGCAAAAACATTCCGCATGCAGCATGAATCAAGGCTTTACCTTTATTATGCGCTACCTGGTTGTCGCCGGCCCTATCGGTTAACTGCAGGTAACTTTCAATTACTCTCACCAGGCCCGAAACCATAATCGGATTAGCACAAATAGTCCCTCCGGAAGGATTCACAGGAAACTTACCGTTCATATCAGTGATTCCTTCATTAAAGAACTTTAGTGCCTCTCCTTCCTTGCAAAACCCTAAACTCTCATATAACATCAATTCATAAAAAGCATAACTCTCACAAATTTCCGCGAAGTCAATTTCCTCTAAGGGATTCTTAATACCCGCTTCTTTATAAGCATTTTGGGCTGCTGTTTTACCGGAATTGCAAAAAGCTAAATTGCGGTATCCCGGATAATAATTATCCTGAGAAAAACCAAATCCGTCTATCCAAACCGGTTTATTTTTAGCTTTTTTGGCAAAATCCTCGGTAGATAAAATAATAGCGGCAGCTCCATCGGTGAGGGGAGCAGCTTCCAATTCCTTGATGGGAGAGGCCAGGTACGATGAATTCATAACATCATCGGCGCTTATTTCTTTGCGCAATTGAGTCCGGGGATTTTTACTTCCGGCCTTGCGATTTTTAACTGCAACTTCAGCTAAGTCTTTTTCTGACAAACCGGCGCTTGCATAATACTGCCTGGCTTGTAATGCGGCAGAAGTGTGCAATTCCAACCCCATTGGCCTCAAATAAAAGGGATCACAAGCCATATTGGCATAAAAAGCAGGCCCCGTATCTGAAGGCTTGCCATGGGCAATTATCATGCAGTTGTTCCATTCTCCGGTAAGCATCCGATAATAGGCATACATCAATGCATAAGCCCCGTCTTCTTCCACCTTGCTCTCTTCCTTCATGTATGCCCCCATATCATCGGCAGCAAAAGCATTGGAAATAGAGATACCGTCAATGGTATCACATGAAGCAGAAATAACTTTTTCTATGTCGTTGATGTTTAGCTGGGCATTTTCCAAAACAGAAGTTACTGCTTCGCTTATTAATTCGTTCCGATTCTTGTCTTCTTTTCTACCCGTAAAATCTGTTAAGGAATATCCTATAATTCCTATCTTACTCAAAATTTTCACCTCCTCAAAGATTTACCTAATGGTTACATCCGGTGCACATAACAAGTAGAATGATTTTAATTTAACTTTTTTTATCCCCCCTAACCAATAGGCGTTTTCTGGCCTTTTATAATTGTCTGGAGATAATTTCCAACATTATTTCATCTGTTCCGCCCCCGATTCTGGCCAGGCGGCTATCTCTCCAGATTCTTTCTATAGGATATTCTGTGGTATAACCATATCCCCCATGGAACTGCAGAGCTTCATCGGCAATCTTAAAGGAAACCCTGGTAGCAAAGTACTTGGCCATGGAAATTTCTTTAGCGGGAAATTCACCCTTATTTATTTTGCTTGCCACATGATAGGAAAGTTGTCGGGCAGCCTCCAGTTCAGTGGCCAATTCCGCGAGGCGGTGGCGAACTGCCTGAAACTTGATAATAGGGCGCCCGAACTGCTCTCTTTCCTTTAGGTATTTAATGGTAATATCCAAGGTCATTTGGGCGCCGGCCACCGAAGAAAGAGCACCATACAACCTCTCCGGTTGCAATTCCCACATAATGCTGTAAAAGCCCTGGCCTACTTCGCCCAAACGGTTTTCATCCGGCACTACGCAGTCTTGAAATGCAAGTTCTGCCGTATCTGAGGAGCGCATACCTACTTTATCCAATTTCCTGGAAACCGAAAATCCTTCTGTATCAGTATCTACCACAAATAAAGTGACCCCTTTTGAGCCTTCTGATTCCGGATCCCTGGCCACTACTATGGCGAAATCAGCTCTGTTCCCATTGGTAATGAATATTTTTTGACCGTTTATGATCCAATTATCTCCATCCTGTTTGGCAGTAGTCCGGATGGATGCTACATCCGAACCGGCATCGGGTTCACTGATGCCCAGGCAACCGATCTTGTCTCCTTGCAGGGAAGGTTTAAGATAACGCTGTTTTATATCTTCCGAGCCGATTTTGTGAAGAAGAGGGCACACCATATCCGTGAGTACTCCCACTCCTAAGGCTACTCCACCGGAGTTACAACGCATCATTTCTTCCGCCAGCACTACTCCCGAAAGGTAGTCTCCTCCTTCTCCACCATATTCTTCAGGATAATGGACACCTAAAAATCCCAATTCTCCCAAACGCTTGAACACCCAGTTAGGGAATTCACCAGCTTCTTCCCATTCATCTGCGTAAGGAGCAAGTTCATTTTCCACAAATTCCCGGATGGTTTTTCTAATTGCCAAATGTTCTTCATTAAAAATAGGGTGTTGTTCTTCCATTCTTTTTCCTCCTTTAATAATAACTTATTGTTTTTCTTTTATTTCAAAATACAATATATCCAGCATATTACCAACTCTTTGGCCATCTTCTTTAAAGACAGCTTTTACTCTCATTCCTCCCGAAAGTTTGGTATGATCGTGTTCGTTAACAAAATGAGACATGGCCGTATCGCAACCGTCTAGCTGGATATAACCAAAAGTATAGGGCACTGGCCGCTTATCTCCCAGTTCCGGGTCAATAAAGGGGAAATTAACCACAGAGAAAGCCATTAAAGTCCCTTCCGTTGACAACTCTACCCATTCATCGATATACGCAAAACATGGGCCGCATACCTCCCGGGGCGGAAAGTACACTTTTTCGCACTGCAGGCAACGGGTTCCCCACAATTTCTTCTCATCACGCAAACTTCTCAAAAATTTGCTTCCATATTTCCCTGCAGACCAGTGATAAGGCAGATCAGCAACTTCTTGCAGTTTGATAAGTTCAGTTTCGCCTGATGAACTCATAATTTTACTCCTTTCTTAAATAGTGACTACCAGGGGCGAGAGCTAAGCAACATCATATCCGTCCAAAATGTTCCGCCAAATCCCGTGGCTAATGCCAGGTTAGCACCTTCAACCTGCCTTGCGCCGGCTTTTCCCTGGATCTGCAATGCAGCCTCTCCAATTCTTAACATTCCGGTAGCCCCAATGCAGTTCGTGCAAAGGACTCCTCCGGAAGGATTAAAAGGAAGCTCTCCTCCCAGGTCGGTTACCCCGTCCCACACAAGCTGAGGAGATTCGCCGGGACCGCATATTCCCATATATTCCATCCATTTTAAACCGGCAAAAGTATACGGTTGATATAGCTCAACCAGATCCAGCTCTTTTAAAGGCTCTTTTATTCCTACATTTCCGAATAATTCTCTGGTAGCATATTTAAGGCTGTCATTAGCAGTGTAATCCACATCCCCGAAGTAACAATTAGCATGACGAACCGAAGTTCCTATTACCCAGGCCGGCCGCGGAGATATTTTCTTTGCCTTTCTTTCTCCGGCAAAGATAACTGCTCCTGCGCCATCTGTGCGGGGGCATATATCCAGCAATTTTACCGGATAGGAAAGCATGGTGGAATTAAGGACATCTTCAGTAGTAATCTCACTTTGTAAATGAGAATAAGGGTTCAATGCCCCGTGGCGTCTATCTCTTACCGCTACCCGGGCTGCATCTTCTTCCTTAACCCCGTATTGCTTCATGTAAGCTGAAGCTTCCACGGCCAATCCCGGTAAAGCCCCACTAAAAGAAAACCTGTCAAAAATAGGATCACTGCACGTAATAATAGCGCCGGTAGTATCCGATTCAGAATTTTTTTCCCATCCTACTGCTAACACCACATCGAACATTTCTGATGCCACATGATGGTAACCGGCTATTCCTACCGTAGTCCCGGTCGTGCCGCCGGTAGTAACTTTAAAAACAGGCTTCATAAAGGCGCCCGTTCCATCAGCACTCCAGTTATCCATGTAGTTTACCGCTTCAAAATGGTCCATATTACCGATAACTATGGCATCTATATCATCAATAGTAAGTTCGGCATCCTCCAGGGCAGACCTAACCGCTTCCCCAATTAATTCAATTCCATTTACATCATCGCGACGGCTTCGATGATATGTTTGCCCAAAACCAACAGCTGCAACCCTTTGACCCAAAATCTTCCCTCCTCACGTAGCAAACTTATTCACTTAAGACCATTACACAATGAGATTGAGCACACGGACCATTTACCCCGTGAGCCAGAGCTGTTTTTGCATTTTTAACTTGCCTTCCTTCTGCCTCTCCTCTTATCTGAAGAGCACATTCTATCACCCTGGCCATGCCGGCAACCAGCACTGCATGTGAAGATATAACTCCACCGGAGGGATTTACAGGCAATTCACCATCCATCGCTGTAACGCCCCTCCCGGTTAATTGTTTTCCTTCCCCCTTAGCGCAAAATCCCATTTCCTCCAGCCACATGAGTTCCATATAGCTGAATGCATCATAAAGCTCTACTACATCAATATTCTCAATCGGGTTCGTTATATCTGCCATTTCATAGGCCTTTTGAGAAGCTTTCTGCAATGCGGGAGCATCTGCCAGGTATCTGTCACCCAAAAAATGAGCATCTGAACAATGTCCGATACCTTTTAACCAAACGGGTTTTCTACCCTTTTTATTGGCTACCACCCTATTACCCAAAACTACTGCAGCT
>PUKQ01000254.1 GCA_003550565.1 Syntrophomonadaceae bacterium | reverse complement strand
AGGATTTGCCGCCGAGTTAAGCATTATGCAGGAAATAGGATATGATGCCATAGTTATTGGCAATCATGAGTTTGACTTCGGCCCGGAGGTCCTGGCCGATTATCTAATTACCGCCGATTATCCCCGGGCACATGAAAATACGCAGGTTCTTGCTTCCAACATGCGCCCCCCTGAAGAACATCCCCTGGCGCAAAAGGACCTTTATCGGCAAACTGCCGTTACGGAATTGGATGAAGGGTTAAAAATCGGCAAGTTCGGTTTAATGGGTGATCAAGCACTGCTGGTGACCGCAGATACAGGCGAATTGGAATTCCTTGATCCGCATAAAGCAGCGGAAGACGCCATAGAAAAATTAGAGGACCAGGGCGCGGATATTATTATTGCCATCACTCACTCCGGAATTCCCGAGGACCGGGAACTTGCCCGTAATGTCTCCGGCATAGATGTTATTGTGGGAGGGCACTGCCACACAGCCCTGGAGGAACCTATCATTGAAAATAACACCTATATTGTGCAGGCCGGACAATTAATTGAATATTTGGGATACCTGGAACTGGCCTATAATCCCCAAACAGAAAATTTAAGAATACGCAACGAGGAGAACAATCAACCCTTTTTAATCCCCATTGATGATCGCTTCCCTCCTCATCCGGAAATAGCCAAAACAGTAGATTATTATCAAGAAAAGCTCAATGATTTAGTCAGTTACCTGACGGAAGGAAAATTCGAACACATCTTGGATACAGTAGCCCGGTCAGATTTTAAAATCGCAGAAACCCGTAAGGCCCAAGAATCGCCGGTAGGGAATTTTGTCACCGACGCCATGCGCGAAGTTACAGAAAATGTTACCGGGGAGAAAGTTGATGTCGCCTTTCAAACAAACGGAAACATCCGCCAGGGGATTAAACCGGGTTCCATGGAACATTCCCGGGGAGATATTTCTTTTTATGAAATTACAGAAGCCGTTGGCCTTGGCTACGGTGAGGACGGATATGCCGGATATCCCATAGTTTCTTTTTATCTCACCGGAGCAGAACTATATTGGGTGCTGGAAGGTTCAGCCATCACATCAGAGGGTATATCGCCCGCCACTTTTATGCAGATTTCCGGAATGCGTTACACTTATAACCCCGACAATGCAGTAATGTTTACCATTCCCTTTTGGGATATCCCGATACCCAGCACTCGGTCAGTGATGGAAGCTGAAATTTATACCGGCGAAGGAAAACAACCTGCAGCTAACTCCAATGAATATGTTTCCCTGGAAAGGGGAGATGAAGAATTGTATCATGTAGTTACCGATTCTTATCTATTTTCCTTTTTCACCCTGGTCTCGGAATATGTTCCGCAAATAATTGAGCCAAAGGATGCTCAAGGAAAACCATTAGACCTGGATAACTTAGAAGATATTCTAGTTCATCACGATGACGGCAGGGAACTTAAAATGTGGGAAACGGTTATTAAATATGCTGCGGCTCAACCACCAGTTGAAGATGAAATACCTTCAATATCCTCATATTATGCCGAAACCTCAGAAAGAATAACTCAGGAATCAAGCTTCCCGGCGGTATTTTGGCCCATCCTATTGCTTGTTCTCCTAATAATCGGCATTTTCTTTTGGAGGCGCAGAAAACATAAAAAGATAGATATTTAAAAAAAAATGCCCCGCTAAGGCAGGAATATAGGATTTTACATCGAATTAAGCTTTGAAACAATATTTAAACTAAGGAGGGATGGGGATTGAATAAAGCAGAATTAGTAAACAAAGTTGCCAGCAAAACAGGACTGACAAAAAAAGACTCAGAAAAAGCACTTAACGCCACCGTTGAAAGCATTTCTCAAGCTTTGTCAAAAAATGACAAAGTGCAGCTGGTCGGTTTCGGAACTTTTGAAGTAAGGAAGCGCGCTGCCAGAAAAGGCAGAAACCCTTCTACCGGGAAAGAAATTAACATCCCGGCTTCCAAAGTTCCTGCATTTAAACCTGGCAAAGCACTTAAAGAAAAGGTAAAGAAGTAAAACATCTCAGAGATTAATATTTTATTTATTTAGAAAAAGCACTTTCATTAAGAAAGTGCTTTTTCTTTTGAACACATATATTAATACAGTTCTTTCTTCTCGGAAAAACATTCAACTCATGTATTTCTTTATAAATTTGTAACTTACTAATATAACCAAAAATTAACCCAGATAATAAGCAGAAAGTATTTGCCGCATAATTTGCGTTGTTCCCCCACCAATCTTGTTTAAACGGTTGTCCCGCCAAATACGCTGCACGGGGTATTCCATCATGTAGCCATAACCCCCAAAAAACTGCAGGCAATCATCTATTATTTGCTGGGTGGTTTCACAGGCAAAAAGCTTGGCCATTGTACTTTCTTTTGTTACCTCCTCGCCTCTTTGATGCTTAATCAAAGCGCTGTAACATAACTGCCTGGCAGCCTCTAAAGCAGCCACATGATCGGATAAACGATGTTGAATGGCCTGAAAAGAGCTTAGGGGGCGTCCAAATTGTTTTCTTTCCTTTAAATAAGAAATGGTGTCCTGCAAAATTTTGTCAGTCCCTGCTACGGAACCTATAGCCAGAGAAAGTCTCTCCCACTGAAAGTTTTGCATCATCAGGAAAAAACCCTGGTTTTCCTCTCCCAGCATGTTTTCTGCCGGAACTACACAGTCCTCAAATGAAAGTTCGGCCGTATCAGAAGAATGCCACCCTACCTTGGATATTTTTTTAGAAACGGTAAAACCCGGCGTGTCCTTGTCTATGAGCAAAAGACTAATACCCTGATAACCGGCATCCGGGTTAGTTTTAACTGCCGTAACTGCAAAATCGGCTTTGACCCCGTTAGTTATAAAAGTTTTGGTCCCGTTAACTATGTAGCTATTTTGATCACGCCGCGCACTTGTCCGTATGGATGCCACATCACTGCCCGCGTCAGGCTCGGTTATTGCCAGTGCCGCTATTTTCTCGCCTTCAATTCCGGGCACCAGGTAGCGTTGTTTTAATTCTTCATTACCAAAGTAGCAGACCGGGGGCAAAGCTATCTCGGAATGCGCAGAAAGTGCAGCGTTAATTCCTCCGGCACCACATCGAGCTAACTCCTCTATCCAGATAGCCTGTCCGATATAATCATTGTCTCCCCCTCCATATTCTTCCGGAAATTTTAACCCCAAAAATCCCATTT
>PUKQ01000027.1 GCA_003550565.1 Syntrophomonadaceae bacterium | reverse complement strand
ATAAAGAGCAGCACATCCTGCCCGGCTACATCCCGGAAATACTCAGCCAGAGTTAAACCGGTAAGCCCGACCCGCAAGCGGGCGCCGGGCGGTTCAGTCATTTGCCCGAATACCAGGGCCGTATTGTTAATTACGCCGGATTCTTTCATTTCCAACCAAAGATCGTTGCCTTCGCGGGTCCGCTCACCCACACCGGCAAAAACGGAGTAACCACCGTGCTCATAAGCAATACTGCGGATTAATTCCATAATTAAAACTGTCTTACCCACACCTGCACCGCCAAAAAGCCCCACTTTTCCGCCCCGGGGATACGGAACTAAAAGATCAATGACCTTAATGCCCGTTTCTAATACTTCCGTAGCCGGTTCTTGCATTTCTAACTCAGGCGCAGGCCGGTGAATAGGATAGCGGTCTTCGCCTTCCACAGGTTCACCTTCATCAATCACTTCGCCCAAGATATTAAAAAGCCGGCCCAGCGTAGAATTACCTACCGGCACGGTAATGGGCTCTCCCTTGCCTACAGCCTCCATTCCTCTTACCAGGCCCTCAGTAGAAGACATAGATATACAGCGCACACTTTTATCCCCTAAATGCTGGGCCACCTCCAGGGTCCTTACTTCAGACTCATCTTGAATGACAACAGCATCATAGATATAAGGTAGTTCACCTTCAGCAAATTCTATATCCACCACCGGCCCTATGACCTGCTGTACTTTTCCCTTGTTGGACATCTTTGAATCACCTCATTAAAGTATTTAAAAAATAATTAATCGCTTTGCCGTAAGGCTTCCGCGCTATTCACAATTTCCAATAATTCTTGGGTAATAGCTGCCTGGCGGGCCTGATTATAAGTTTGAGTAAGTTCTTCAATCATATCATCTGCATTGTTGGTAGCTGATTTCATTGCTGACATCCTCGCTCCAAATTCAGAAGCTTTCGCTTCCAACACCGCGGCGTAAATAGAGCTATAAAAATAACGAGGTAAAAGCCCGTTTAATACCTCTTCCGCGCCGGGTTCATAACTGAAGTAAAGGGTTTCATCAAATTCCGGCAGTTCATCTTCACCGGGCGGCATCAAAGGCAAAAGCCGGGTAATTATTTGACGCTGCTGCAGGGCATTAATAAATTCGTTATAAACCAGGTATAGCTCACCAAAAACTCCTTCCTCAAACATCTGTAACATCTGAACCCCAACTTCTCGAATGTCTTCCCAGGCGGGATAATCTTCCAAATATATTTGTTCATAGGCAATGGGATAACCACGCCGTTTAAAATAATCACGCCCGCGACGCCCCAAGACCATTATATTGGAAACAGAGGGGTCTTCAATTTCCTGGGATATCCGCCTTAAAAGGTTAGAATTATAACCTCCACATAAACCTCTGTCGGAAGTGATCACCAAATAGCCTTTCATGGGGGCAATATTTTCCTCGCTTTCCCACAAAAGAGGATGGCGGATAGGAGGAGAAAAAGCCAGTACCCGCGCTATAAATTGCCTTAAATGGTGGATGTAGGGACGATTATTCTTCACTCTTTGCTCGGCACGGCGCAGTTTGGCCGCTGCCACCATCTCCATAGCCCTGGTTATTTGCTGGGTGTTCTTAACACTCTGGATACGTCTTTTAATTTCTCGTGTGCTGGTTGCCATGCCAACTTTCTCCTTTGATCTATTTTAAAAAGGTCTTAGGAAGCGGATTCGCTTATATCCCAACCCTGCTTGAAATTCTTTATAGCTTCTTTTAATCTTTCTTCCCTGTCATCTTCCAGAGTTCCCGTTTCTTTAATTTCTTTAAGTAAATCTGCATACTCTGTTTGTAGGTTTCGCAAAAAAGCAGCTTCAAAACTGCTCACCTGGTTGGTGGGAATATCATCAAGATATCCATTAATAGCCACGTAAATAATAGCCACCTGATTTTCAATGGGCATAGGCTGATACTCATCTTGTTTAAGCACTTCTACAATCTTTTCCCCTCGATTTAAGCTGGCCTGAGTGGCTTTATCTAGCTCTGTCCCAAATTGGGCAAAAGCCTCCAGCTCTCGAAACTGAGCCAGGTCTAGCCGCAACCGCCCGGCGACTTTTTTCATTGCTTTGGTTTGAGCATTTCCGCCTACCCGGGAAACAGATAAACCGGCATTAATTGCCGGCCTCACCCCGGCGAAGAAAAGATCTCCTTCCAGGTAAATTTGACCATCGGTGATGGAAATCACATTGGTAGGAATATAAGCGGAAAGATCGCCTGCCTGGGTTTCAATAATGGGTATTGCGGTTAAAGAACCGCCTCCGTACTCATCGCTGAGCTTGGCCGCTCTTTCCAAAAGACGTGAATGAAGGTAAAATACGTCTCCCGGATATGCCTCTCTGCCCGGAGGGCGTCTCAGCAAAAGGGAAAGCTGACGGTAAGAAACCGCATGCTTGGAAAGGTCATCATACATAACCAGGGCGTGCTTGCCTTGAGACATAAAATATTCACCAATAGCACAGCCGGCGTATGGGGCAAAATATAACAACGGGGCGGGATCACTTGCTGTGGCAGATACTATCGTGGTGTATTCCATAGCCCCATGTTCTTCCAAAAGGCGCACCAGCCCCGCCACCGTGGCGCGTTTTTGCCCTATAGCCACATAAATACAGTGCACATCAGAATCTTTTTGATTCAATATAGTATCCAATAAAATAGCTGTTTTACCTATACTACGGTCTCCGATAATTAATTCACGCTGTCCCCTACCTATAGGAATCATAGAATCTACGGTTTTAATGCCTGTCTGTAAGGGCTCATTCACCGGTTGACGGTGTGTAACACCGGGAGCTAATTTTTCAATAGGGTTATAATCTTCGGTTTCAATGGGACCCTTATCGTCCAAAGGATGCCCCAGAGAGTTTACTACCCTGCCCAGCAAAGCTTCTCCCACCGGAACCTGGGCAATCCGCCCTGTCCTTTTTACAGTATCTCCTTCCCTTATCTTTTCAAAGTCTCCCAGGATAACTGCTCCTACATTGTCTTCCTCCAGGTTTAAAGCCACGCCGTAAACTCCGTGAGGAAATTCTAAAAGCTCCGATGCCATGCAAGTTTCCAAACCGTAAATACGTGCAATACCGTCACCTACATAAATAACAACTCCGGTGTCTACCAAATCTACTTTATCTTCATAACTTTCAATTTGCCTTTTGATAATATTACTTATTTCTTCGGAGCGAATACTCACTGCGCCACCTCCTAAATTCTCTCAAATAAAACATGATTTCTTAACCTGCCGGTTTTTGCAGATTTTCTTTTATGCGTTCTAACCGGGCCGGAACACTTCCGTCCAGTACTCTTGTCCCTATTATTATTTTTATTCCCCCGACTAAATTCTGATCTTGCCTTTCCTCTACCAGGATCTTTTTCTGGGTGAACTCTTCCATAATAGCTACCATCCGTTCTTTTTGTTCGGTAGAGAGACCGTCGGGGGTAATTACTTCCATTTCCTGTATATTTCTATGATAGTGATAGATATAGCGAAATTCCTCACATATGCCGGTAATTAAATCAATCCTCTTTTTCTCTATTAATAAAAACATGAAATTCTGCAGGGTAACAAAAACTTCTTTTTCTAAATTGATTTGCTCCAAAACCCTGTTGCATAGTTCTTTTTTAGACTCTTTTTCGAGTAAAGGAGTAGCCAAGTATTGCATTAACTGCTCTTTTTCCAATATACTTTTAATTTCTTCAAAAGCCTGCAAAACTTGTTTGGAAATGTCTTTTTCCTCTGCCAGTTCATAGAGGGCTCGCGCATATTTACGGGAAACAATTACCACACTCATTACTCTCTCCCTACTTCTTCCAGATAGCGGTTTACCATTTCTTTTTGAGCTTCTGGATCAATTTCTTTGGCAATAATCCTTTCCGCAATGTTCACGGAAAAGAATACTATATCCTGACGTAATGCTTCGAAAGCCCTTTCTCTTTCTATCTCAATTTCTTTTTTGGCTTCGTTGAGCATTTTCTCCGTCTGTTTTTGGGTTTCTTCCTTGCCTTCCTTAATAATTTCATCTTTTTGCCGGGAGGCTTTTTCAATAATCTCCCTTGCTTCCCGACGCGCTTTCTGAATCTCACTATCATACTCTTCCTGTAGCTGCTGTGCCCGCTCCCGGTTTTTTTTAGCTTCTTCCAAGCCCTGTTCAATTTCCTGAGTACGGTTATGCATAAGATTGGTCAGGGGTTGATAAAGAAACCGCCGCAGAATCAAGAAGAGGATAAAAATATTAATGGCCTGAAACAATAGCATTTCCGGGCTAATATCAATGATAGGGCTTTCCAATCAAATTACCTCCTTCCCCGCACTAATTAACATCAACGGAGAACTAACCTACAATATTTTGATAAAGCTGAATGAGTGGGTTGGCATACAGCAATATCAAGGCTACCACTAAAGCATAGATAGCCGTTGTTTCCGCTACCGCTGCCCCCAGCAGCATGGTCCGTAAAATGGTCCCCTGGGCTTCCGGTTGTCTCCCCACAGCTTCCGCACCTTTACCGGCAGCATATCCTTGACCAATGCCGGGGCCTATTCCGGCTACCATGGCTATTCCGGCACCCAGTGCTGATGCAGCCAATATTAAAGCTTCTCCTGTTATCATTCTTTTAACCTCCTTCTCAACTTATAATAATTATCGTTCTCTAATTTTAATAACCCGCTTAAAATTAAATTAAGGGATTTGCAAAAAGTAATATTAAAGCAATAATTAAAGCATATATACCTGTAGTTTGTCCTACTGCTTGCCCTAACAACATGGTCCTCATAATGGCCCCCTGCCATTTAGGGCGGTTAGCCGTACCTTCTACGCCCTTCCCGGCAGCATATCCCTGACCGACACCGGGGCCAATACCTGCAATCATGGCAAAACCGGCTCCCAAAGTGGATGCTACCAAAATCACCCTGGTAGCGTCCATTTCTACCAAAGGATTGGCAAACAGCAAGATAAGTGCTACTACCAGGCTAAAAACACCGGAAGTTTCAGCCACCGCTGCTCCTAACAACATAACAAAGGTAGATTGGCGTATTTCTTTTACGTTTTTTCCCGCGGATTCGGCTCCTTTACCGGCAGCAAAACCCTGACCGACACCGGGGCCAATACCGGCAACCATGGCTAAGCCCGCTGCAATAGCCGAAGCAGCTAAAACTACCACTCCTGTTTCAAACATATCTCTTCAACCACCTTGCTTTCTTTACTATCACTAAATAACATTTAAGCTCTGGCAAGCTCCCTCTTCGCTACAAAAAAGGGTTTGCAAACATTAAAATAAGGGCAATTATCAAGGCGTAAATACCCGTAGTTTGCCCTACAGCTTGCCCCAAAAACATAGCCCGCAATATGGAACCCTGAACATCGGGGCGATCCGAAACTGCCTCCACTCCTTTGCCGGCAGCATATCCTTGTCCGACACCGGGGCCAATACCGGCAACCATGGCAATGCCTGCGGCAATTGCAGAAGAGGCCAAAATCATCCAGGAAGCATCCAGGTTAACCAGAGGAGAAGCAAACAACAGTATTAAAGCCACGATAAGGCTGAATATACCGGAAGTTTCAGCTACTGCAGCACCCAAAAGCATTACAAAAGTGGTTTGCCTAATTTCCCCGGGTTTGCGGCCGGCTGCTTCAGCACCCTTTCCGGCAGCAAAACCCTGACCAATACCGGGGCCAATGCCGGCAATCATGGCTATAGCAGCACCCAATGCCGATGCAGCCAAAATAATGGCAGCAGGCTCAAATTGCGAAAGCCATGTGATCAAGTTTTCCAGGCTAAGTGTTTGTAAAAATTCGGCTAGCTCTTCCATCTTATCCTCCTTAACCGGTTAGTCCTTTGCCAGGGTAATAAAAGTTAAGGTTAACATTACAAAAATAAATGTCTGGATCAATCCAATAAAAAGATCAAAATACAAATGCCCTATTACAGGTACTATGGTCGGAGCAAAGTTATACATTAGGAAAAGGATAACCACGCCGCCCAGCATATTACCAAAAAGACGAAAGCTTAAAGAAATCGGCAGGGCCAGTTCACTGATTATATTGAGAGGAAACATAAAGGCCAAGGGTTCAAAAAAGGTTTTAAAATAACCAAAACCTCCCTTGGCTTTGATTCCGTGAATATGCACCATGAAAAAAGTAATTATAGCCAGGGCAAAGGTAGTATTTAAATCAGCCGTAGGCTGACGCACTCCGATAATACCAGTCAGGTTAGCAAAAAGTAAATATAGGGTAAGGGCCAGTATGTAGGGGGCAAATCCTCGCTGTCCTTTTCCCATAGTGCTATCCACCAGCCAGTGTACCCCTTCTACCACCATCTCCATAACTAACTGCAGCGTGCCTGGTACCTTTTGTAGCTTACTGCGGGTGATTAAGGCCAAAACCGTAAGGATAATCATTATGCTCCAGGTCACCAGAATAGTGGAGTTTATATTCAGTCCAAAAATGGTGAAATAGGTTTTAATCCCAAAATCGGCTTCCATAATATCTTCCCTTCAACACCCTAAATATTATAAAGCGGTCAACTTTAAAGGCATAATTTTTTCCATACCTATTACTTGAACATCAACTTATTAAATAATACAACTGTAGCTGCATGATTAAAGTTGACCGCTATAAATTACTTAGATATTTCTTACTTCCGCCGGCTTTATATTTTTACTACTAAAAGTATAAAATATTAAAATTACCAGCCGCGGCAATATCAGTCCTGCAGCTACTCCCAAAAAGTGAATGTCCGGCCTCTGAATCGCTCCCATTAAGGCTATAAAATAGAGAACGTACCTAAGTACGTAATGACTAAAGATATAAAACCGAGCCCTTAGGGAAGGCAACTGCAGTGACTTAGTCAAAACATGGCCGTGTACAATAAAAAACAACCCCGCCAGCAGTGCCCCAAATGCAAACCCATACAATGCTTCCAAGTATCCTAATAACAGCAGGGGCGCTGCTAAGATTAAAAAAATACCCCCAAACCGAATTAAAAACTGTTTGCGAAAATAGTTATACTCTTCCATATTTTCACCCTATTTTCAACAAGTCACTGCTTATTTATTCTTGATTGTCATTTGCACCCAAACTCTTATAAAAAATACGGTAAACAAGCATAAAACCGGTAACTAGTCCCAAAAATATCCCTATAATTAATAAAAGGCCTTCACTCCCAGTATAATCGGCAATCCGCTGCCCCAGCCAGATGAAAAAGACCAGCGGCAATGCTATTGATAGCCCCGCTTGCGCTATCAACGCCAAGCCCTTCAATATGCCTATGCTTTCCTTAGGTTTCATCTTGCTAGAACCTCATCTTTTTTGATTTTACATCATTAATAATATTACTGCAATAGGTAGTTAAGCAATTTAACTATTTTAAATTTTTCCATGTGTTACTCAATTTCGGAAGATTTTATAATTGCAATAACTATCCCGGCTTCCTCTAATAATTCTTTAGACATCTGGTCGGGGTAGTCGTCTCTTATTACTACCTTTTGTAGGCCCGCGTTCACTATCATCTTAGCGCAAACCGCGCAAGGATGATGTGTAGAATAAATAATTCCATCGCGAATGCTTACTCCATAAAGAGCCGCTTGAATGATGGCGTTCTGTTCGGCATGTAAACCCCGGCATAACTCATGGCGCTCTCCCGAAGGAACGTTTTGCTGCACCCGGATGCATCCGTAATTCTCACAATGCTCCAAGCCGGTGGGAGCACCGTTATAACCGGTAGTAAGTATTCTTTTACCGGAAACAATTACCGCTCCTACCCTTCGCCGCATACAGGTGGAGCGTTGCGAAACTACTTCTGCAATATTCATGAAATATTCATCCCAGGGTGGACGTCTGCTAATAAGGAGCTCCCTCTCTTTCTTTTTTTCTAGTCGGTGCCAAAAAGACGATCGCCGGCATCACCGAGACCCGGAACAATATAACCGTTAGCATCCAAACCTTTATCTATAGAAGCCAAATACACTTCCACCTCCGGATGCGTGTGAGATAAAGTATTCAAAGCTTCGGGAGAAGCAATTAAAGAAATTATTTTTATATCGCGGGCTCCTTCCTGCTTCAATAAATTAATTACTTCATTGGCTGTGCCCCCGGTTGCTAACAAGGGGTCCAAAATAATACTGTGCCGCGCACCTAAATTGTCCGGCAAATTACAATAATACTGGATTGGCTGAAGGGTATTATGATCTCGATACATGCCTACAATACCCACTTTTGCGCTGGGTATTAATTTTAATGCCCCGGTAACCATCCCTTGTCCAGCCCGTAATATAACAATAAAATCGCATTTCTCCGTAATAGCTTTGCCTCGGGCCCGTCCAATAGGGGTTTCCACTTCTGTGTCTACTGTAGGTAAGGAACGGGTGGCTTCATAAAGCAATAAAGTAGTTACTTCTTCCATAAGAGAACGGAATTCTTTAGGTCCCGTTTTGTATTGCCTTAAATACGCCAGTTTGTGATGGACAAGAGGATGGCCAACCAAAAAATAATTTTTCATTTTTTAACCCTCCATTACTTTACATTTCCGGATCAAAAGACTGATGCGAAGGCAATGGAAAAGCTTTACAAAGTTCAATTGCCCTTTTGGACAGATGATTTATCTTTGACTCCTGACTAAAATTGTGCAAGGATTCACTAATTATATCCGCTAATTGCTTCATTTCTTCTTCTCCCATACCCCGGGTAGTAACGGCAGGTGTTCCTATCCTTATACCGCTGGCTATCTGAGCAGGTTGAGGATCATGGGGAATGGTATTTTTATTCACAGTAATTCCAACCTGTTCCAAAATTTTTTCCGCTTTTTGACCGGTAAGCTCTTTGCTTCTTAGATCAACTAAAATCATGTGATTATCGGTACCTCCGGTTAGCAAATCAAATCCATGAGCCTGCAAGGATTCCGCCAGGGTGCGTGAGTTTTCTATAACTTTCTTTTGATAATCCTTAAATTCAGGCTGCAATGCTTCCTTAAAAGCAACTGCCTTTGCAGCAATGACATGCATTAAGGGACCACCTTGAATACCGGGAAAAATGGCTTTATCTATAGAGCCGGCATATTTAGAGTCACATAAAATTAAACCTCCGCGCGGTCCCCTTAAGGTTTTGTGGGTAGTGGTAGTAACAAATTGAGCATGCCCCACAGGTGATGGATGCAGGCCGGCTACTACCAACCCGGCTATATGGGCAATATCTGCCATTAGATAAGCGCCTACTTCGTCTGCTATGTTTGCAAACTCTTGAAAATCTATAATACGGGGATATGCACTTGCGCCTGCCACTATTAAGCGAGGTTTTTTTTCCCGAGCAATTTTACGTACCTGTTCCATATCAATTAAGCCGGTTTCAGGGTCCACCCCATAAAAGCTTGCCCGATAATATTTTCCTGAAATACTGGCTGCGAATCCATGAGTCAGGTGCCCGCCATGAGTTAGCTCCATTCCCAGAATACGATCACCCGGCTTTAAAACTGCGCAGTATACAGCCAGATTGGCATTTGCCCCGGCATGAGGCTGTACATTGGCATGATCGGCATTGAACATTTCCCGGGCTCGCTGCCGCGCCAACTCCTCTACTACGTCCACATGCACACAACCACCATAATATCTTGCTCCGGGATACCCTTCAGCATATTTATTGGTAAGTATTGACCCCTGCGCTTCCATGACTTTTGTGCTTGCAATATTTTCGGAGGCAATCAATTCAATTTTTTCATTTTGGCGATTATTTTCATTTTCAATAGCTTGCGCTAGCTGGGGATCAAAATTCTTTAGCTGAGAACTGGGGCAGGTCTGGTTTTTGTTTGTTTGTTCATTCATATAATTATTCTCCCTTCCTTAAAAATAAGAAATTCTAAATTTAATTATTTCTCCTCATTTTTTGCTTGATATTGTTTTTCATAAAGGTTCACTTTTTTTAATCGCGTCTGATGACGCCCTGCCTGAAAATTTGAAGCCAGAAATACGTCGACGATCTCCAAAGCCAGTCCGGCACCCGTAACCCGGGCACCCAAAGCCAGAACGTTGGCATCATTGTGTTCTCGAGACAATCTCGCTGTATATAGATCTCCACAAAGAGCCGCTCTAATACCACATACTTTGTTAAGGACTATAGAACCACCTATCCCGCTTCCACAGATAAAAATGCCCCGATCATAATTTCCCCGGGAAACACTATCCCCTACTAAATAAGCAATATCAGGATAATCTATAGAAGTTTCATCAAAAGTTCCAAAATCATAAACTGAGAAATTATTTTGCGTAAGATGGTCTTTAATAGACTCTTTGAGTTTAAAACCGGCATGATCACAACCCAGTGCTATATGCATTATTTATGGCCCTCACTTCCCTCAAATTAATTATTTTTATTTGAGTTAATATCCAGCTTACTTATAAGTTTCCAAATGGAGGACTTAATTTCCTGCAAAGAATTTCTATATACTTGCAAGTTTCCTCCATAAGGATCTATTATATCATATTCACTATCTGTAAGACCGGAATATTCTTTTAATAACTTAATTTTGTTTTGAGCTTGTGGGTATTCCTTTTTTAAAATTCTCGCGTGATTAGCGGTCATCACCAGGATTAAATCAGCAGAATCAACCATCTCGAAGGTTAAGCGCCGGGCCCGATGCGTAAATGCTCCCACACCTTCTTCTACAAGCAATTGCTTTACTTCATAGGTAGCATCACTTCCTTCTAAAGCATCTAAACCGGCAGAACTAACTTCCAAGTTTCCTGCTTTCACTTCGTTCTCCAAATAAAATTTTAAAAGCATTTCAGCCATTACACTGCGGCACGTATTTCCGGTACATACAAAAAGCATACTTAACATTATAACCACCTTACCTTACTGGATAATACACGAAAAGGAGCATACATAATATATTTAGCCCTCTATAATTTGGTCCGCCGCTTTTTGTAATCTATCCATTAAAGCTAACCCTATTCCTTCTTCTTGAAAACCTTCTACCAGGATAATATCAATTTCAGCTCTGTCCAGGTCACGTAATTTTCGATAAAGAAACAAAGCCGCTTCTTGCGCATTATCGCGTTCTCCCCAGGTTTCTACCACCGCTTGGGGAAAATATTCCGCTATTTTCCGCGAACATAAAACCCCAATATTTTTGTTCTGGCTTATGAACGATTCATAATAAGTTATCATATTATTTTGGGCCGTATCTCTAAGTCCTCTAAATAAAATTAGGCGATTTTTAGGTGCGTAGTGACGATACTTCATTCCCGGTGATGACGGCTTTTGGGAATTCTGGGGAGCTGCTCTTAGGACGGGACGACAAAGGCAAGATTCTATATGCTCCACATTCACGCCTCCCGGGCGCAGTAAAACTGGCTCTTTTCCCGTTAAATCCACAACCGTTGACTCTATGCCTATGGAGCAAACTCCTCCATCCAGAATGGCATCAATTTTACCCGCCAAATCTTGTTCCACATGAGAAGGATCTGTTGGGCTTGGCCTGCCAGAGATATTAGCACTGGGAGCTGCTATGGGAGTTCTTGCTTCACCGATCAAATCAAGGGCAGCCTTATGAGCCGGAATTCTCACTGCCACAGTAGAGAGTCCGGCGCTAGCCACCGAAGTTACCTCTTCTTTACGCTGTAAAACCAAGGTTAATGGACCCGGCCAAAATTTATCTCCTAATTTCTTGGCTTCAAGAGGAGGTTCCTTGGCAATCAATTCTAACTGAGAAATATCTGATAGATGAACAATTAGTGGATTATCAAGGGGGCGCCCTTTGACATTAAATATGCGTTCTATAGCTTGCTCGCAAAAAGCATCTGCTCCCAAACCATACACTGTTTCTGTAGGAAATGCCACCAGCCCACCCTCTCTTATTATTTTAGCTGTTTCCTTAATTGCTTCTCTTTGATTATTTCCTGCATAATAAAAGAGCTTTGTTCCTTTTACATCTGTCCATAAATTCATGATGATACCGGCCCTTTCTTTTTTTTTCAATAAATAACTTCCTATTTTTTATAATATATCCAACCCAAGCCGCCGGTATAAGTTATCATTAATATTCCCCTTCTACTGATTCCGCCATATTGGTAGCATGGTCTGCTATGCGTTCCAAGTTACTAAGAACATCCAGAAAGGCAACCCCCGAGACAGGGTAACATTTTTTTTCATTTATTCTCTTTATATGCTGCTGTCGCAGTGTTTTCTCCATAAAATCGATTTCATCGTCATTTTTAATCACCCGGCGAGCCATTTCCAGGTTTTCTTCTTGAAACGCAATAATAGAATCTTTCAACATCAAATCAACTTTTTCATACATTGTGCGCAGCTCTGTTAAAGCTTCTGTTGAATAGGGCAGTTTTTCTTCGATTTTAGTTTCCGCCAACTGTAAAATATTTTCCGCATGATCGCCAATTCTTTCCACATCATTGGTTACTGACATTAACCTGGATATAGTCATTGATTGATGATGAGTCAAGGAATGCTGGGAAAGATCGGCAATATAAAAATTAACCTCTTTTTCAAGCCCATCAATTAAATCTTCCATTTGCAAAACATGGCGCATTTGTCTAGAATCATTTTTCAAAAAAGCTTCCATGGCATCTTCTACCATTTCACGGCATATTTTTGCCATGCGGACAATTTCCTGGCGGACTCCTCCTAAGGCCATTTCAGGAGTTCTCAGTATCCGACGGTCAAGATATTTGGAACCCCTTTCTATTTCTTTTTCCTCACCCGGCACAACTCTTTTCACTAAACGCACAAAATGATTGAAAAATACTAAAACCACCAGGGTATTGAATACATTAAAAAGTGTATGGGCATTGGCTACCTGGCGAGGTATGGCGGTGGCCGTTTCAGTAATAACATAAGTGAAAGGCTGCATCAGTAATAAAATAAGTATTATACCAAAAATATTGAAAAAAATATGCGCTACTGCCGCCCTGCGAGCAGCAAGGTTAGCTCCCAAACTGGCAAAAACAACCGTAATACAGGTGCCGAGATTAGTTCCCAAAATCAAAGGTACAGCAGCTTCAAAGGTAATCATATCTTGCAGTGATAAAGATATAATTACTGCCGTAGTAGCACTACTGCTCTGTAACAAAGCCGTAAACAAAGCCGCGATTAAAATTCCCAGCAAGGGATAATCTATAAAACTGACTATTAATTGTTGAAAATAACCTGTATCTTTCAAAGGGAGCATGCCCTCTGACATGGTTATCAAACCTAAAAAGAGCAATCCAAATCCCAGAATGGCCTGACCTACGTATTTATGGAAACGGCGGGGGCCAAAAAAATTTAACAATGCCCCCAGCCCTATAGCAGGTAAGGCCAAAAATTCAATTTCAAAGGAAATGATTTGGGCTGTTAAGGTGGTCCCCACATTAGACCCGATAATAGTCCCCACTGCTTGAGCAAGGCTCATAATACCAGCATTTACAAATCCTACCACCATAACGGAGGTAGTACTGCTGCTCTGTACCAGAAAAGTGACAATTATACCGGTAATAACTGCCATCCAGGGTCTGGAAGTCAAAACTTCCAGAATGTGCCTTAATTTATCACCTGCTGCTTTTTGCATCCCCGAGGACATCATCTGGATGCCAAAAAGAAAAAGTCCTAATCCACCTACAAAGCTGAAGATTATTCCCCACATATTTTGAAATAGCCCTCCTGGAAGTAAATCCCCGGCTTACTTATTAAAACCCTTAAATTCGCCAAAAATATAATATTTTAGCATTTTCCCTCATCCATTATACGAGATAGCTTATACATTTTCAATTAAGGTAAAGCTTCCTTATTTTCCACCATAAATCCTCTTTTTTATCTCTTAAGATTTTTTTAATATGTAACAAATGTAGATAATTTATAATTATTATTTGTATGATACAATCTAAAAAGAGATAGGAGGGGATTTTATTGTCTAAATTACAGAGATTCGGTATTTCTATTGAAGAAGATTTATTAAAACGCTTTGATGAGGAAATAGTTAAAAAAGGCTACCAGAACCGATCTGAAGCTATTAGAGATTTAATTCGCAATCATCTTGTGGAGCTAGAATGGAAAGATGATAAGGAAGAAGTAGCAGGAACTATTACCCTGGTTTATGATCACCATACTCGGGGACTTGCCGATCTTTTAACCGAATTACAGCATTCATACCATCAACTTATTTTATCTACTATGCACGTTCATCTTGATCATCATAATTGTCTGGAAATACTGGTCATAAAGGGCAAAGTTAAAGAAGCTAATGAGGTAGCAAATCAACTACTCAGCGTTAAAGGGGTTTTGCACGGAAAATTAACGGTAACCTCCACTGGGAAAAAACTTAAATAATTATCTAATACATTAATCCCATAAATATTCTATCAAGCTTACTGTAATCCTTAATAATTTCCATTTCTTTAATTAACGGTTCTTGCCGACCCAAAGCAAGAACATTCCGGATACTATTCGGAGCTATTTCTAAAGCTAAAATAGCCGGAGAAGATACGTAATAACTTATACTTGCAAATACACTTCGATAGCTTTCCAGGCCATCTGCCCCCCCATCTAAAGCACAACGGGGTTCGTATTTTTTTATCTCGGGTTCTAAGCTTTCCAAATGACAACTGGGTATATAAGGTGGATTAGATATTATCACATTAAAAAAATGAGGTTTACTATCTAAGGCCCCCCAGAAGTCGCCCTCTAAAAAATTTATGCGGCCATCCACACGGTGATAGCGGGCATTTTTTTGTGCCACTTTAAGAGCTTCAGGCGAAATATCCACTGCCCACAATGAAGCTCGGGGCAACAACAAAGCCAATGTTATTGCCAGAACACCACTGCCGGTACCCAAATCAATTATTTTAAGTTCTTGAAAATTTCCTTTTTCTGAATTATTAAGCCTGCTTATCACCGCATCAATAAGAAGCTCACTCTCCGGGCGGGGAACCATTACTTCAGGAGAAATATAATATTCATACCCGTAAAACTCTTTTTTGCCCAAGACATAAGCCATGGGAAAACGCTTAGAACGTAATATAACTGCTTCATCAAAATTTTCTTTTACCGCAGGTGAAACACTTTCTTTAGAATTAGCATACAGCCCTAAACGGCTTAACCCCGTAATTTCACTTAAGATAATTTCTGCTTCACTGCGGCCTTCTTTAATGCCGGCATTTTTCAATTTAAGAGCAGCCTCATATAGAATACTGCTGATGCTGCCTGGATAAGCTTTTACAACACTCATAAATTATTCACCTGTTCTGGACAATAGTTCTGTCCGGTGATTTTGAATCAAAGGCTCAATAATTTCGTCAAGAGCACCTTCTAATACAATATCCAGCTTATGTAAGGTGAGCCCTATACGGTGGTCTGTAACCCGGTTTTGAGGGAAATTATATGTTCTTATTCTTTCACTGCGGTCACCGGAACCTACTTGATCCTTACGCTCCTGGTCTACCTGCGCTTCTTGTTCCTGCTGCTTTTTCTCCAAAATACGCGAGCGTAAAACACGCATGGCTTTGGCTTTATTTTTTAATTGTGATTTTTCATCCTGACAAGTAGCCACAATACCTGTAGGTAAATGCGTAATGCGAACGGCAGATTGGGTGGTGTTAACGCTCTGACCTCCCGGGCCAGTGGCGCAAAAGTAATCTATCCGGAGATCTTGATTTCTTATTTCCACTTCTACTTCCTCCGCTTCCGGAAGAACAGCCACTGTAGCAGCCGAAGTGTGAATTCTTCCTCCTGTTTCCGTGACCGGCACCCTTTGAACGCGATGCACCCCACTTTCAAATTTTAAATAACTGTATACTCCCTTACCTTCAATAGCAAATACTGCTTCCTTAATTCCACCCATATCAGTGGCGTGCATGTCCAGAAGTTCGAATTTCCAATTTTTTTGTTCGGCATAGCGGGTATACATGCGCAATAACTCCGCCGAAAAGAGAGCCGCTTCTTCTCCGCCGGTACCAGCCCTAATTTCCATAATTACGTTTTTTCCATCACCTGGATCTTTAGGCAAAAGGAGCGTTCTTAATTTTTCTTCCAATTCTTCTTTGCGTTTAATAAGTTCATTTTCTTCATTTTTTAAGTAGTTAATCATTTCTTGATCTTCTTCATCGGCAAGTAATTCTTGTGCCTGCTGAAGATCAGCAACAATTTTCTTGTAATCTCTATAGGTATTCACCGTTTCCATAAGTGCAGCATGTTCTTTTAAATATTTTTGCCACAATTCTTTTTGTGACATCACTTCACTGGAACTAATTTTTTCTTCTAATTTCATATATTTTTTTTCAATTTCTTCAAGCTTTTCTAGCATAAATATCACCATCCTTTACCTGTTCCGGTAACTCTTCTTCATTTAATATAGCTTTTAACGACACCAAAGCAACTTCCAATTGCTTCTGATCAGGCTCTCTTGTAGTTAATTTCTGCAGCCACAATCCCGGGTAAGATATAAATTTCACCCATTTTCTATTACTTTGCGCCGTCCATCGTATCGCTTCATATGCCAATCCGGCAATAACCGGCAACAGTACTAATCGAATTAAAAACCTTTGCCCCAAAGTGGGCCATCCAAAAAATGAAAATATCAAAATGCTTACAATCATTACTATGAGAAGATAACTTGTGCCGCAACGCGTGTGTTGAGTGCTGTATTTGCCGGCATTTTCTATCTCTAGTGCTTCGCCCGCCTCATAGCAATTAATTGCCTTGTGTTCCGCACCATGATAAGCAAAAAAACCTTTGATTTCGTTCCAGCGCGAAATCACTAATATATAAGAAATAAAGATTCCTACCCTTAAAATACCTTCCAGCAGATTTAGCAAGATATGATAATCCTGTATAGGAGGAAAAAGTTCCGGTAAAAACTTAATCAAGTAAGTAGGAAATAAAAAGAATAATAATATAGCCATGGCAAGACCTAAAAAAACACTCAAAAAAGTAAAAAACGGAGTCATTTCTTCTCCTTCAGACTCCAGTAATTGCTCCGTGGAAATGTTTAAAGCTCTTATTCCCACTATTAAAGATTCAAAAAATGTAATGATTCCCCTAACAAAAAAAAAGCCCAAGAAAGGATATTTTACTGCCAAAGGTGATAATTTCTGCCGCTTGGTTTTGATGGTACCCTCCGGATCCCGGCAGGCTACTACCATATTACTGCGGTTTCGCATCATCACTCCTTCCATTACAGCTTGTCCACCGATCATTTGGTTCGACTTCAAATATTTTGGCCCCCTGAAAAATATATAAAACAGAGCTAAAATAACATACTTCGCTCTGTTTAAAATAGTTATTTAATCTGAGCTACCTTCCGTACTTCCGCTTAAATCTTTCCACACGGCCTCCGGTGTCTACAAACTTCTGTTTACCGGTAAAAAACGGATGGCACCGTGAACAGATGTCAACCTTTATATTTTCTTTGGTTGAGCCTGTTTCCATAGTCTCTCCACAAACACAGGTAATAGTAGTCTTTTGGTATTTGGGATGAATATCTTCTTTCATAATCTCTGCCTCCTTCCTGCTTAACTGCAAAAATTATGATAGCACAATAATTTACATTAAGCAACAACCGGAGCCGAAGAAAACAAACGCCGGTTTTTATTAAAGATTATGCATATTCTTTAAAAAATCTTCATTATGATCGGTCTGCTTGAGTTTGCTTAACAACAATTCCAAAAACTCAGCATTGGAAGATCCACTCATAGCCTTCCGCAGGGCCCACATTAGTTCCACCTTGTCTTCATCCAATAACAGTTCTTCGCGGCGTGTCCCCGAGCGGGTAATATCAATGGAGGGGAAAATACGGCGATCTGAAAGACGACGATCAAGATGAAGCTCTAAATTACCGGTACCTTTAAATTCTTCATAAATTACGTCATCCATCCGACTACCAGTGTCTACCAGTGAAGTAGCCATTATTGTTAAACTACCCCCCTCTTCAATCTTTCGGGCCGCTCCAAAGAAACGCTTAGGCTTGTAAAAAGCACTAGGATCAATGCCTCCAGATAGAGTCCTTCCACTCGGTGGTATCACCAGGTTATAACCTCGAGTAAGCCTGGTAATACTGTCCAACAAAATAGCCACATCTTTACCGTGCTCCACCAAACGCTGAGCTCTTTCCCAAACCAGTTCTGCCATGCGGATATGGTTTTCCGGCCGCTCATCAAAAGTTGAACTAACTACATCAGCATTAACACTTCTTTCCATGTCGGTAACTTCTTCCGGCCGCTCATCAATTAAAAGGATAATAAGATGTACTTCCGGATAATTTTCCGATATGCTATTGGCAACTTCTTTAAGTAAAACTGTTTTTCCGGCTTTGGGGGGAGAAACAATTAAACCTCTTTGTCCTTTTCCGATGGGTATTAAAAGATCCATAATGCGCGTAGAATATTTATAGGGTGATGTTTCCAACTTAAGCTGTTCTATAGGATGGATGGGCGTCAAAGAACTAAAATAAGGCCTCTTTGCCGCAATCTCAGGATCCCCACCATTTATGGTCTGCACATATAGCAATGCGTGATACCTCTCGTTATCCTTAGGCTGCCTGATATGACCTGCTACCATGTCTCCCGTTCGCAAATTAACCCGCCGGATCTGGGACGCTGATATATAAATATCATCATCAGAAATAGCATACTTCTGCCTACGTAAAAACCCAAAACCATCCGGCATAATTTCCAACAAGCCTTCAGCATATTCATGTGCCTGATCCTGGTATTTTGCTTCCCGGGGCTTCTTTGTTGGCGCATCCACTTCCAGTGATGATTGCTCTTTATCTTGAGAAACATCAGGCTTTTCTACCTCTGTTACTTTAGAATCAAGGTTTTCTTCTTCTGCAACTTTAGCTTCCGCAACTGGATTTTCTTGCTTCTGAAAATGATTATTAATTTTTTCAATCAGTTCTTTTTTGCGTAAAAGAGAAATGCCTTTGATACCGTGTTCTCGGGCAAAGTTTTTCAACTGTGCCAGAGTCATGTTTTCCAGGTTTTCTACTGCCATTTTAAACCTCCTATCTTTATCACCGGGGTTAATCTTCCACCAAATAACATGAAAATTATCATATATATAAATACGCCCTCCTTCTAAAATTTATACATAGGTTTTATTAATATACACATATTTTCCTTAAACTTAAACAATAGGATCAAATCAAATTGGCCTGCCTTTTTAAAGTTGGCTTAAAAGATAAATTTTGTAAAAGGGGTGTTTATTAATAACTACCTTTTTCTTTATAGGGCAAAATAAAATAATAATAAAAATGCAAAATAAAGCACCTTTAACGTATTTTCGCTAAAAATGATTGTTATTCTTTCCGATATTAATATAATTGTTAGCATTTAAGAAATTATTTCATTTTTTTCTCCATCAAAGTATTTTAGCTTTTTGGAATTGCTTAATAAAAGAGGAAAAAAGTATACAAGGAAGCCCTTATATTCAACCAAGCTGAAGGTTATTACTTGCCTCCCCATGTAAAATTATTCTTTTAAAAAATAATTTGTGCACATTCTGTGATTACCATTATATCATAAATCTTAACTCTTTTGTGGTTAATTGTAACTTTCCATTAAAATTTATTTTTAACAACACTTTAATATATCAAACTGTCCGTTTGTGAAAAACTCATATTACGGACCTTTTATCTCCATTTTATACCAAAATTATTCACGCTTTCCTTTTTAGGGACTTCTTATAATTATTCTCTGCTAAAATTTCTATTCCTGCCTGTAAATAGATTTTTTTTATTTCACAATCTTTCCAAGCAAGAAAAAATGGTTTCCAATAAAATAAAGATTAATAGAAGCATCCCTAAGTATTGTGTCATTTGTTTCTCCAGTAGCCAAATTTACCTCCATCATTAGCATTTGGAGCCTAATATTATTAGTGCTTCCCTTATTATCTTAGCTGCTAAAATAGAAGTTACCTGTGAGTGATCGTATGCAGGATTAACCTCTACCAAATCAAAACCTACTATGTTAAGATTTTTAATATAATTAAACACTCGATACAAAGAAGCTGAACTCATGCCTCCCGGTTCCGGTGTTCCCGTTCCGGGGGCAAACCCTGGATCCACAACATCAATATCCAAAGTAATATAAACAGGTTTTTGCTCAATATCAGCTAATATTTTTTTCAAGGGGGCAAAAACCCGGTGGGGATAATAATTTGTTTTGGCGCGGGCTAAATCTAATTCCTGAGCTGTAGCCGAACGTATACCCATTTGATAAATTTCTTTGACCCCCCGCTCCAAAAGACGATAAATGACAGAAGCATGTGAGTATTTTTCTTCAAGATAGCTTGGCCTCAAATCCAGGTGCGCATCAAATTGTAACACCACAAGATCCTCATAACCACTTGAAAGCAAGGCACTCACGGGTGCATAAGTAATGGAATGATCACCGCCTATAAGCACCGGAATTTTGTTTTGATTAACTATGCTTGCAATCAATTTTTCAGCTCTGTTTAAGTTTTGCCAGACTCCATCACCCTTTATAAGCATATCCCCCAAATCATAAACATAAGATTCCGCAAGGTTCGCTTTTAACTGCAGGCTGTAGTCTTCCAAAACTTCAAAAACCGTTCTTATTTCTTCCGGGGCAAACCGTGAGCCTGCCCGATAACTAGAAGTAGAATCGAGGGGAATTCCCATAACCACTGCCCTGGAATCATCCCAAGTTGCCGGATTTTCCAAAAAAGAAATCTTTTGCCGCGTTAGTTTTTTTTCCTGCACTAATATCTCCTCTCTTTGTTATTTGCCCGAGCAGACAATTTAAAACCAAATTGTCTACTTATTCGCCGTTTGTAAAAAATCTTTTATAAATGGCGGTAAAATAAAAGAGCTCCAATGAACTTGAGGTGTATAATATCGACACCCTTCCATCTGCCACTCTTTTTGGAGTAAACCGTTATTGTGAGGTTGGTATTTTTTCGAACCGATCATAAAGCTCCATAGCCCCCCCGGGTAGGAAGGCACCGGCGCCAAATATACTTTGGTAACAGGAAAAAGTTTGCTTAAAGAGGTATATGAATTGGTAATTATATCCTGATTATGGAAAGGTGATTCTGTTTGCGCTACAAGTATGCCTTCCGCCTTCAATGAAGCATAAGCCCCTTGGTAAAATTCCGGTTCGAACAACCCCGCCGAAGGGCCAACCGGTTCTGTGGAATCAACAATAATTATATCAAATTCATCCTCTTTATTGCGCAAATATTCCCGCCCATCGGCATATATTAATTCCAGGCGAGAATCTTTTAAGGCATTAGCAGTTGCCGGAAAATATGATTTGCATATTTCCACCACTTCTGCATCAATTTCTACCATGATAACTTTTTCTACGCTGGAATGCTTCAAAACTTCTCGTGCAGCCCCGCCATCACCACCGCCAATTATTAAAACACTGGTCGGTTCAGGGTGAGTCATCAATGGTACATGTACAATCATTTCATGATAAATATATTCATCTTTTTCTGTAATTTGAATATATCCATCCAAAATAAGCATACGACCAAAAACATTGGTATCAAGGAGGCTAAGTTCTTGATAATTAGTATTTTTATGCACCAGTACTTTTTTTACCCGGCATCCCATTGATAAATGGGGGGTTTGTTTTTCTTGAAACCATAAGTCCATTGTCAGTAACCTGCCTTTATAAATATTAATTCTCAAATTTACGTTCCAGTAATTATGGGGTTTCCATGTAATACCATAATGCTACCGCAGCAATAACAGCACCTGTATTTATAACTTTATGTTCTACTCCTTTGATTATTATTTGTTCCAGTGTTTTTCCGCGCTGAGAAAAAGCATCCTGCAGCATCATCTCCACTTTAGCTTCAGCTTCAGCCTGACTCTCCCAACCCGCTCTTTCCATTATGATGCCGAATGAACCGGCGGTAAAGCCGACACCGATTGCCGCAGATATGATTTCTCCCGGGTTTTCCCCTGTCACCGAACCATATGCTGTGGGCACCAAAGAACCTTCCGGTATCTCTAAGTTCGGTTCCTCTGAGGCATGGGGCGGGAGGATACTGGTAACCCTAATAAGGTTTATATTTCCGATACCTGCCTGTAAAAGAGCTCCGTCAAAAGCAGATAAGCTTGTTTTTCCTTCACTTGCGCCCGTGACTATTTTAAATTTCTGAGGAGTTGGCAACAATATTTCCACCTTCTTTCCTGTTATTTTTTGGGGGAAAAGTCAAAACCCCTCTTTTAAGCAAAAAAGGGATTAAATTGTCTTTCCTGGCCTATAGTTGAAGAAGGGCCGTGCCCCGGATAAACTATGGTCTCATCCGGCAATGTCAGTAACTTTTCTTTGACACTTTTTATTAGCGCTTCATATGAACCTCCCGTCAAATCTACCCGCCCAATAGAAAAATTAAACAATGTATCACCGGTAAAAACAACCTTCCTTTCTGCATCTACAAGCAAGCAAATACCACCAGGCGTATGGCCGGGGGTGTTTAAAACTTTTATCTCCAAACTTCCACACGGTATTAAATCACCTTCACTAATAAATTGATCCGGTAAAGGTTGAGTTTTTAGGAATATTGAAAGCCATTTTCCAGGGTTCCGGTATATCTCCAAATCATCTTTGGACAATAAAATAGGCGCTCCCGTAATTTTTTTAAAGTTATTGTTCGCCCCTATATGATCATAATGGCCATGAGTGTTTATAATAGCTTTAATTTGTAAATTCATTTTTTTTATTTCTTCTAATATTTTATTTGCACTGCCGCCTGGATCTATGACCACTCCTTCTCGTGTTTTTTCACATCCAACCAGATAACAATTTACCGCCAGTATTCCTACTTCTAAACCTTTAACTAACATTGCCACTAATACATCCCCCTGAATAAATTTTTGCGGCACTAATTTGCTTAGAATTTTATTCTACGGTTATTTATTATTATCGGTGATAGGGCTCGCCTTTAATTATTTTCATACAGCGAAAAATCTGTTCCATCAATATCAGGCGCGTAAGTTGCGAAGAAAATGTTAATTTTGATAGGGATAGCAACAGATCAGCTCGTTTTTTTACTTCTTCACTGAGTCCTTCATGGCTGCCTATTATAATATCTATATTGCTATATCCTGCAGAAAAAATACGCTGCATTTTTTCTGCCAAAGCTTGGGAATTAAAATGTTTGCCTTCAGAAGTCAGGGCTATCACATATTCGTTTGTTTTTATTTTCTTTATAATCCGCCTTCCTTCCTCCTGCAATGCTTCCTCGCTTCCTCTAGCCACCTTATTAGCTTTTAATTCCATTAATTCAATTTTTAACCAGTTCGATAGCCTTTTCCGGTATTCTTCAATTCCTTCATTTAAATAATTGTCTTTTATTTTTCCCACCGCAATTATTCTTAAGTTCATTTAGCCTCTGTTCTGCTTCCTTTAATAATTTAACCGTGGAAGACCTCAAGTTTTTTCTTCAACTCCCAGATAACGACAAAATAAATCTGCCAGGCCGGTAATATCACGCAGCTTTTCTACTATATAATCCCGCCAATTCCGGGGACCACTTATCAGTCCAAAAACCGGGTTAAGAGTATGTTGAGAACAGCTGGCATCTTCCAGGTTGCCATGATCACTGGTAATAATTAATAAAGTTTCCTCATCCACATTTTGCAGGATACTGCCTAAAAAACGATCCAGTTTTTTAACAATTTTGCCGGCCTCTATAAGATCTGCTTGATGGCCCACTAAGTCACTTAGAAAGTACTCAAATAGTATAAAATCATAACTCCCACTGATATTCACTAACCTCTCTCCTGCTTTTTCCGGCTTTATAATCTCCACCGGATAACCCATTCTATCCAGGAATTCATTGGTTATATCCATATAGAGAGCTTTCCCCTCATTAAGCTCATCTAAAGTGCGAAACGACAGGCCAGCATAGTAATTAAGGAAAGTAGAACATGAATAAGGCCGGGTAAACCCATTATGCAGATCTGCAAAAAATTCCGGGCGATAAGCATTTATAAATGCTGGTTTCAAATTTTGTTGAGTAAGGCGGGCAAAAATACCCCGCTTGCGCAGTAACTCCTTTAACGGTTCATGTGGATAACGATTGACATGCTTGCCCATAATCAGGGGAGCATTTTCACCAGTAAATAAAGCTGTCTGACCGGTTGCGCTTTGGGGAATGCCCGGCACCCCCAAAGTAGCATCCAAAGAGATTAAACTTATTTTATCTCCATCATAGCCTGATGCTTCAAGACACAAAGGCTTGTTGCCAATTAATGGGGAAATATTAGGCGTGGAAGTTTGCACAAATGGGTTTGTCCGAGCATCGTTTTCCCCCAATCCAACGCCATCTATAAATATCATTATCGCCTGCATGTAGTTATCCCTCTAATTATTTCAATTTTAATTATTTAAAGCTATCTTCTACTTAAAGCCAAATAATTAATGTGTTTCGGCTTTTTTTATCATTTATTGAGGCATTTCTTCCAATTTAATTGTAAACTCTAAAACTTCGTCGCCTCGTTTTACTTCTATATCAGTTTTATCTCCGGGTTGGTATTGCAGTAGTTGATCAAAAAGTTGGGCAGTAAAGTCGATACGAACATCGCTTATACCCACAATCACATCCTCTTGTTGCAATCCTGCCTCGTCAGCCGGTCCACCGGATTCTATTTCTTGGATGTAAACTCCTCGATCAGTGCCAATACCGGTTACATCCGAATGGTCCATTATGTAAACACCCATATAGGCTCTTCTTACTCGTCCATACTCCATGAGATCATTAACAACCCGCGCCACTGTAGTACTTGGAATAGCAAACCCAATTCCTTCAATAAGGGGATCTTGTATTTTGGCAGAATTAATGCCAATAATGTCTCCTCTCAGGTTAACCAGAGGACCACCACTATTACCTTCATTAATAGCAGCATCTGTTTGCATGAAAGTATATTGATATTCGCTTCCCGGTATGGGCACCTGCCTTTCAACGGCACTAACCACTCCTTTAGTTACCGTATGCTGAAAAATCACCCCCAGGGGGTTGCCAATGGCTATTACTGTTTCACCGGGGCGAACACTTTTGGAATCGGAAATTTGGGCGTATTCAAGGGACTCTTCGGTATCAACTTTTATTACTGCCAGGTCAGTAAGGGAGTCCTGCCCCATTATCTCGGCCGTGGCAGTAGAACCATCATCGAAAATTACATCTAACCGGTCGGCCTCTTCGATAACATGTTGGTTGGTAATAATGTAGCCTTCAGGATCTATGATAACCCCAGAACCGGTGGCCCTTTCCATATATACTTCCTGTCCCCTATTCATTGCAGCTACAGCATTGCTAATACCCACCACAGCCGGGGTTACCTTTTCTACGGCTCCTACAACATCTGTGTGCTGATATTCCAGAGGCTCATCCGGAATTGCTCTTTCTTCATCCAGGTCTTCATCAATATAAACTTCATTTTCATTAACTTCCCCATCTTGAGAAATAATATTACCGCCTATCAAAATAGCCGAAAAAAGCAGACCTCCCAATAAAGCCCCAAAAACTCCCACAATAAAATAAGAAAACAGCGAAGGCCTTTTAGGCCTCTCCGGTTGGAACGTATAAAATTCACTAGATTTATTATCCAACTTGATCATACCTCCACTTAAATGATTAACGTTAAAGATTAGTTTACATTATTTAATTATTAGCGTAAAGAGTAATTATCCAGGCTCTTTTGCTAGTTTTCTGACTGAAATTGAGTGCAATAATTGAGTAACTTTACCACGGGAAAGTTCATCCGGGGTAACTTTTCGGAATTATATTCGTAGTATCCTTAAATAAGCATAAAACAAATATTTCATAATGTAGTTCTCTGAAGCTAAATTTTTCAAAGTGATAATCTAATATTTTTGGCTGAAGTTTTTACGCTTGTTTTTATTTTCATGATAAATTACTATGCCCAGTTTAGATAATTTATTTTCCAGCTTCTCATAACCTCTATATATATGCTCAATTCCGCTCAAGACAGTTTCCCCATTAGCTATTAATCCTGCTACTACCAGTGCCGCTCCCGCTCTTAAATCAGCTACTCTAACCGGGGCGCCATTAAGGGGCTTACCACCTTCTACTATAGCTGCTTTCCCTTCCATCTTAATATTGGCGCCCATTCTTTTAAGTTCGTCTACATGTTTAAATCTACTTTCAAAAACATTTTCTGTAATTACGCTTGTGCCGGGAGCTCTGGTAAGAAGAACCATTCCCAATGCCTGCAAATCGGTGGGATAACCGGGATAAGGAAATGTTTTAATGTCAACAGGTTGCAAATCTTGGCAACCTTTTACCTCTACTGTATCTAAAGTAGTGGTGATATCAAACCCCATTTCCTTTAATTTGGCTATGGGCGCTTCCAGGTGAGTTGGTATAACTTCTTGTAGCAAAAGCTCTCCACCTGTTGCCGCCGCTGCCATTAACAAAGTACCGGCTTCGATACGATCGGGAATAATAGTATGTGAAGCAGGATAAAAATCCTTTACGCCGTCAATGCGAATAATATCTGTACCAGCACCCCTTACAGAAGCACCCATCGCATTTAAAAAATTAGCTACATCCACAACTTCAGGTTCCTTAGCCACATTTTCAATCACGGTTCTTCCTTCAGCAGTAGCCGCAGCCAGCATAATATTAACAGTTGCTCCCACACTTACCACATCAAGATATATTTTAGCACCTTTTAATTTTTTAGCTTTTAATTTTACAATGCCATTTTCCATATTAACATCAGCTCCGAGAGCTGCAAAACCTTTAAGATGTTGATCTATGGGGCGGGGCCCCAATTCGCATCCTCCGGGAGCAGGAACTTCTGCATAACCAAAACGTGCCAACAGGCTCCCCATAAAATATGATGAAGCACGCAGTTTTTTAATCATCCCGTAAGAAAGTGTAGATTTTTCCCGCATTTTTGAGGAATCAATCTCTAGGGAATTGCGACCTCTCCTCCTTATATCTACCCCCATACTTTCCAGGATGTTTAATAAGGTAGAAACATCATCTATTTCAGGTATATTATCGATATATACTTTGGGGCCGGCAATAATAGATGCCGGTAGAATTGCAACTGCCGCATTTTTAGCGCCGCTTACCTCAATCTTCCCTTTTATGACCTGATTTCCGGGTATAACAAGATTTTCCATTGCCCTGTTATGATACCTCCCTCATTGTTAAGATATTTATAAAATGCTTACTCATGTAAAACTTGTTCCTCTGCCGCTTCAATAGTTCCAATAAAAGCGTTTATATAGTATACTTCTTGATTATTTAACACAATCCTCCATACCGGTGGTACATCCCACTGCTCGGCCTCATACTCTTTACTAAAAAATCCCAGATCAATTTTTTCTATTGTTCTCTTTTGGGGAGCAGGTCCCAGTTCTTCAACCAGGCGGGTAATCGCTGCAGTTGCAGGGATGGTTTCCATTTCCTGCTCCCTGTCCATAAAGAAAACCTGTTTCCAGTAACTCGAAAATTCTACCACCTTTCCAGATTGTATTATAACACGCAAAAAGCAAGAATATATAGGTATATTTCTTATTTTTTTATAAAAATTAACATGGTATTCATTAATGTGAATCTTATTTACTTCTTCCTTTACATCATCGTTTAGGTCAATATTGTGATCCTGCAGAAATTCTTCCGCAATTTGCATTATTTCTTTTTCAGGTTTTTCCTCCCTAAACTGCTCAGCTTTTAGAAGAGGCATGTCTTTCAATATATACCGGCAATAACCGTTGTTATAAATTTCTAAGAGCATTTCTTCGGTTTCAAAAACAATTTTATTTTCTACTTCACTTTCATCAGGCTTTTCTTCCTCATAAAATTTTCGTTTTATCTCCCCCGGATCAACTTCAGGAGGGTTGACTGTTACAAATGCTCTGCTTTTTATCCTCTTGGGCACAGATGTATTTAATTGATAATTGTTTTCAGCCAGTAATTCTTCCATGCCCTTGATCTCTTCTTCGGCCACGCTTACACCTATTCCCGTCCAAAGGGGTATAATAAGTTGATAAACCAGAAAGATATTAAGACCCAGGAAAACAAAAATCATTATATTTTTCGCTTTAGATATATCCATCGTTTTCTCCTTGCTTATGAGGTTCAAGATCTGGAATTTCCAGGTATATATTTTTATTATTGATTTTAACTACCCAAACCGGCTCGGCAAAGCTATCCTCCCCTTTTTTGAGCTCAGCGATGTGATAAGCCAAAAAAACATCTTCCACTTTTAAAAATTCATCATCGTTCTTTTGCGTATAATATTCTAATGCCCTGGCAATAATATCGTTACTCCAAACTATTTCCATTTTTTCTTCCGCTAACTCTGAAGGAGCATGCATAGTTCTTTTATAATAATAGAGTCCTTTGTCGGTAAATTCCATTTCTATGGCTCCGGCTTCCCCTACCAGTGGGAATCCCTCATGATAAAAGCGCCCACGCGCATAATAATAATTTTGCACAATATTTCCGTTATCAATAAGGGTCAAATTATCCAAATAAAGCCCTTCCGGCCACCCTCCGTAATAACAAATATATTCAATAGCTTCATTTAAGGCACTGCGATAGGAATGTGTAGCTGCTCCTTCTTCCAATTGAGGCGAGGTATATTCAAGGTAATTTGAAATACGCAGGCCTTTTTCGCCATCTGTAAAAATCAGGGAACCATCGGGTTCGGCAATTTGGCGTGCTAATTTTTCATTAATAAAAACTGCTTTTAAAAATTCATTAAGAGATACTCTTTCCCTTTTTAAACTGAGATAAGATGAAGTTGTAAAATCCTCAATAGGAACATAAATATTATTAGATAGCTCAAATTCATAATCTGCTATTTCTTCTGATAATTCAGGATCAAGTAATGAATGTTTTACCCGATTTTCTTCCCTTATCTCCTCGGTAAGCCCCTTTAAGCTCTCAAATTTTTCATTTTCTAAACTTAAATTTAAATATTCCTCTTCCCGGAAAGTTATTGAAACACCTGACTCATAATAATTAATTTTAATAACTTCATTTAGATCATTTAAGTATGGAGCTTGCCCCAATTCTATAAGCAGAGCGGGGTTAAAATAAATCGTAAGAAACGAGGGGGAGTCGAAAATTTCAGCATTATATACCTGACCTTCCTCCCATATATTGTCTTTTAATAAAAGTTTGCTTTCCTCCCATAATTCTTGATAATCAGCCTCACCCGGGCGCAAAATGAATTTCTCTTGTTCCTCTCCATCCCCAGCATCATAAAGAGGAATTCTTATCTGCGAAGGATTAATTGCCTCTATTATTTCTTTGGGTTCTTCGAAGAAAAGTGGCTCCTGAAAAACTATTTGAGCCTCTTCATATGGGTAGATTCCATACCAATTTAGAAAAGTTAAAACTAAACTAATTAAAATCAGCACAATCAGCAAAATTGTTTTTGTTTTTTCATCAAGGTTCATAATATTAATCACTCTCATTTGCGTCATTTGCGGCATAAGCCGGTAATGTTAAATATACTGCTGTGCCCTCATGTAGTTGACTTTCAATCCATATTTTCCCACCATGCGCTTCTACTACTTGTTTAGTTATGGATAAACCCAACCCTGTTCCTCCAAACTCCCGAGAACGAGTTTTATCTACCCGATAAAATCTTTCAAAAACTCGCGATAATTCTTCTGAGGGGATACCTCCGCCGGTATCTTGCACACAAGCGTACACCCACCCGTCTTGTTCTGTCGCCGAAACTTCCACTTGTCCATCTGCCGGAGGATATTGTAAAGCATTTGCCAAAAGATTAACAAAAACCTGATTAATTTGACTTTGATCGGCATGAATCGGCGGGAGCCCTTCTTTTATATTTAAATGTATATCCGGTCCGTTAGCATGGTAAGGCTGCATGTTAATTATAATTTTTCGCAATAAATCTGCCAAATGAACTTCCGTGCGATCAAAATCATCTTGCTGAGTATCAAGCTTCGACAAAATCAACAGATCTTGCACTAATGAGACCATACGTTCCGTTTCGCTGTTTATTACCTCTAAAAACTTATAGGCTATTTCTTTATTTTCCAGGTCTTCTTCCAGCAAGGTTTCTACATAAGTTTTTACAGAGGTGAGCGGAGTTTTCAATTCATGAGAAACATTAGCCACAAAATCTTGTTGACGTCGGATCATTTCTTTTTCTTCAGTTATATCATGTAAAACTACAAGCATGCCACCCAAGAATCCTTCTTCTAACTGAAAAGGCACAATGCTTACCCTAAAGACCCTAAATGGTTCTTCCCAAATAGTTTCAAAGGTAATGGAATTCCTTTCCCGATAAAAATTTTCGAGTCTATTTTTGCCAATTATCTCGTTTAAAAGAAACAAAGGCGGTTTACCTACTTCCACTTTTTCTCGGCTAATGGAATTTAAAAGTTCTTTAGCAGCCGGATTTATATGTACCAGTATTCCCGCGCCATCCAAAGCTAAAACACCGTCGCGCATGTTAATCAAAATGGCTTCCATTTTACTTTTTTCCGCAGAAATTTCATTTAGGGTATTATTCAATCTTGTTGCCATGTGATTGTACATATGCACTAATTGCCCAATTTCATCTTCAGAATATGCCTCTACTACTCTTTGCGAAAAATCACCCCTGGCCATCTGAGAAGCTTTTTGGGTCAACTCTCTGATAGGAGAGGTTATGGTACGGGTTAAAGCCATTCCTACTCCAAAACTTATTACTAAAACAATTAAAGAGCCGGAGATTATTATTCCTTTAACTTCACCCAAAGTTTGATCAATTGTTTGTAAAGAACTGCCAAGATAAATAACTCCTCTGACTATTTCTTCATGTTTAACCGGGTAAGCCAGGTAGTAATATCTTTCTTCCTGTTCGGGGTTTATCCGAATTTCATCGCTACTATTGCCGGCTAAAGCTCTGGTAACTTCTTCCTGGATGATCCTTTTCCCTATCATTTCCTCCGCTCCGGATGTTCCGGTTACTCGCGAATTTTGATCCAGAACTACAATATCAAAATCCTTAGTGCCTCTGAAACCTTCTACTATTTCAGCAATATATTCTTCCCCTTCTTCATCAAAAATGCGGGGGGTTAAAAAAGTAGAAAGGAGTTTTGCCTGAGTTTCTACTCCTTCTTTAAAATTTCGCAAATAATAGCTTTCCAGCGACTGAACCAAATACACCCCAATAGAAAGGAGGGCAAAAAGAATTAACGAAGCATAAAGCAATACTATTTTCCACTGCAGACCTTTAAACATTATTCTTTCCTCCGAAAATAGTAACCCATTCCTCTTTTGGTACATATGTAGTTCGGTTCAGCGGGATCATCTTCAACCTTTTCTCTGAGCCGCCTTATCATTACATCCACAGTTCGATCTTCACCGGTGTATTCATAACCCCAAACTTCATTTAAAAGCTGTTGACGGTTAAAAACATGGTTTTTATGCTGCATCAAAAATGTTAGCAGGGTGAATTCCCTAAAAGTTAACTCTATTTCCCTGCCGTTTTTGAAGGCTTCCATGGTATTTAAATTAATTTCTATCTCACCACTTTTTAGTATGGCTTGAGAAGATTTTACAGGTTCTGAAGTTCTTCTTAAAACAGCTTTCACGCGGGCTATAACTTCACGCACACTAAATGGCTTCGTTATGTAATCATCAGCACCCAACTCTAAACCTAATATCTTATCGACTTCTTCTTCTTTTGCCGTAATCATGATTATGGGAAGATTGCTGAAGGAAGACCTTATTTCACGGCATACTTGAAAACCATCTTTTCCGGGCAACATAATATCTAGCAGAACAAGCGCAAAATCTTGCTGGTTCACTTTTTCCAAAGCTTTTTCTCCATTATAAGCTAATTCTACTTCGTAACCATCTTTTTCAAGTCCATATTTTAAAATTTCACCAATAGAACGCTCATCTTCCACTATTAAAATTTTATTTTCCATTTTTTCCCCTCATTTATTGATAGCTTTTAAATTTTTTATTCGCTTAAGTTTCGTTTTTTCCTTCCCTATGCTAAATTCTCTTCGAAACTGAAAAAAAATTTTTCATACATAAAAAGCCAAAGGATATGCACCTTTGGCTTTATCTCTTCTAATTTATTAGACACAACTACTTGCTCAGAAAAAACTCATGGGATTAAGCCTACGCGCGCTCATCCAATTTGCACTTGTATTAGCACGAATTTCAAAATGCAAGTGGATACCGGTCCGGCCAAAAGTAGCACCTGTATTGCCCATGTAAGCAATAGTTTCTCCTTGACTCACATTCTGTCCATTGCTTACTTTAACACTGCTGCAATGTGCATAAACAGTGTAATAATTACCATGATTTATAACCACTAATTTACCATAACTGCCATGATAAGAAGTATCTATTACCGTCCCCGAGTCAGCGGCAATGATAGGAGTGCTGGTCAAAGTAGAAGCGTAAATATCAATACCGGAGTGCCCCCCTGAAAAATGACGGGTTATCCTGCCTCCACCGTCATAGGAACGTGGTATGGGCCAAATAAATTGACCTGTTCCTTCTTGAATATTAGAAGGCTGACTGGTAGTGGTGTTCGCTTGAGCACTTTGCTCAAAAGAAGGAGTTTCTTTCTTTGTACCTCTTATAACAACTTCATTTGTCGGCTCCTTAACTACACTTTCTTCAACTTTTTCTCGTTCGATTTCTTCGCCATTTTCTTTAGTTAAATGGTACACAATTTCTTTGATGCCTTCTTCACCTTCTTTTTTAACTTCTGTTTCGCCTTTTTTTGTTTCATCACAATTTTCATAGGTGGTTTCGTAAGGTATGGAATCTTCTTCAATTTCTTTTTCCACAGAAATAATATTAATGGGATATCTAGTATGCCTTTCTGATTCTCCTCCCCTGCTGGCATAACTTCTAAATGCATCTGATTCACGACCGCTACGGGAAGCCAAATATGTTCTATCACTGTCATCAGGAGAGAAAAACGCCATCGCTTCATTTAGGGTCCACACTTCTGCCGGATCTACCTTCACCCACTCACCTTTAATTTTTTCCGCCGGCCTTATCTCGATTATCTCCCGTTCTTCCTCCTCTTCATCACCAGGTAAAAATTTTGCTTTAAGCTTTTCCATTAAATCTTCATAATCATCCCGGCCATGCAAGTTAATGGAAACATTATCATCAATTGTCACCAGGTATGACCATGTATAAAAATTTAAATTATAAGAAATAAATGTTTCCATATTTTCCATGTTTTCTTTGCCCAGAAAGTAAACTTCTGGTTCGTCAAATGTAATATTTTCTACCGGTTTAACTTTTGTTTCATATTTTAAGCTTTTAGCTTGAACAAGTTCATCTACATAGTTTTCAATTTTTTCTGCCTCTTCCACTAAACCGATTTCCTGACCTTCAAAATACACTGTATGGAAGAAACTGTTATGGTAATTATTTATGCCTACAATGGCCGTTACCAAAATCAAAGAAAACACCATAAAAAGGGCGGGGCTCATTTGCTTGGGTATCATTTTAGCTAACCTGGAGAATAATAGAGCAGGACTGCCTTGAGACTTTTTAAGCTTTTTTCCTTTATTATTTATGATCCCTTGACATTTGCGTTGTAAAAATATTGATATATCAAAACTTTTCATGTTTTATTGCCTCCCGTTTCTACTTTAAAATTAACAATTATTAACATTAATATTACTAAAGCATAACATTCATACTTATTCTTCACTTTTTTATAAGTTCCTGCTAACTCATAAAAATTTTATTTTTTATAACTTCCTTAATATAAAAATTTCCCCCGAGTCAAATGTAATTGCTTTATGCTTCGCCTAGTCTGTCGCAAATTTCTCTTGCGGCCACAATTCCAGAAGCTGAGGCCTGAACAAGGCCACGGGTAACTCCGGCTCCATCTCCAACAGCAAAAAGGTTTTTTATACCGGTTTCCAGGTTGTTATATAAGTCCAGCCTAAAAGAATAAAATTTAACTTCCACACCATATAAGAGCGTATGCCGGGAATTAACCCCCGGTGCCACTTTATTGAGAGCTTCCAGCATTTCTAAAATTGAAGTTAGATGACGGTAAGGAATTACCAAACTCAGGTCTCCCGGGGTTGCCCCGTTCAAGGTAGGCCTAACCAAACCTCTTTTTATGCGCTCGCTGGTTGAGCGGCGTCCTTCGAGTAAGTCCCCCAATCTTTGAATAATGACTCCTTCCCCCAACATATTTGCTAAACTTGCAATATTTCTTCCATAGCTAATAGGTTCCTTAAAAGGCTCCGTGAATTTTTTGCTTACCAGTAGGGCAAAATTAGTATTATAAGTTTGCTTGTTAGCATAACTATGGCCGTTTACAGTAATTAAGCCATTATTGTTTTCAGCAACCACTTCTCCATGGGGATTCATACAAAACGTCCTTACTCTGTCATCAAATGAAGGAGAATAATAGATAAGCTTTGACTCATACATTTTCTCCGTAATATGCTCCATTGTAATTGCAGGAACTTCAACTCTTACTCCTATATCCACAGGATTATTGCTTCCTTTAAGGCCTAACTTTTTTGCTTCTTCCAAAAACCATTCGGATCCGGCGCGTCCGGGACCACATATAATATACTCGGCTTTCCATGTATCTCCTTTTTCCGTTAATACTCCTGTTGCTTTGCCGTTTTCTGCAATTATATCAACGACGCTTTCGCCGGTGCGAATATCTATTTTTTCCTCAAGCTCCTCACGCATCTTATTTAGAATGTGGTTGCAATTTTCCGTTCCCAGGTGACGAATTTTAGCAGGAACTAAATTAAGATCTGCTGTAGCAGCCTGACGCTGAAGTTCTTTTATTAATGTGCCATCAACGCCATAAACTTTCGAATGAGCTCCATAAGAGAGGTATGATCTATCAACATAATTAATGAGTTCATCAAAATCCTGCAGGTTAATATAGTCGCCTAATGCACCGCCAAATTCCGGTGATAGAGTTAGTTTGCCATCACTAAAGGCCCCCGCTCCGCCAAAACCACTTACCAGATAACACGGTTTGCATCTCTTGCAAATAGAATTTTCTTTTTTAGCCAAGCATTCCCTTTTAAATAAATCCGGTCCCTTTTCCAACAACATAACTTTTAACCCGTTTAGTTTGCATAGCTCCATGGCAGCAAAGATGCCGGAAGGGCCGGCCCCAATTATAATTACATCGTAATCAGCGTTAGTCAAAAATTTTCACCTCGGTTATGCATACATCCAAAGATCCTCTATAATATTCTGGTATAAAATTTTTTAAGCTGAACTGTATTCCTTACTAACATTACCAAACTTAATAAAGTTTTCCATAAAATAAAGATCAAAACTGTCCACAGGTCCGTTCCGCTGCTTGGCAATAATAATTTCTGCAATATTCCTTTTTTCAGCATCTTTGATATAATAATCTTCTCTATAAATAAAAACCACTACGTCAGCATTCGCCTCAATGCCACCCGACTCCATGAGATCACTTAATATAGGCCGCCGATCTGTTCTTTTTTCCACCGCGCGGCTTAACTGGGACAAGGCTATTACCGGAACCTTCAATTCTTTAGCCAATGCTTTGAGAGATCGTGATATGTCTGATAACTCTTGTTGCCTATTTTCGCTTTTACCTTGACTGCGCATTAATTGAAGATAATCAACAAATATTGCATTCAACCCTTTTTCAGCTTTTAAGCGCCGCGCTTTTGCTCTTATTTCCATCACCGTTTGAGCTGCGGTATCATCTATAAAAAGTTCTGCCTCACTAAGTGGGCCGACTGCGTTAACCAACTTGGGCCAATCATCTTTCCCCAAAAAACCGTTTCTTAATTTTTGAGAATCTATATTTGCCTGTGCACACAATAGCCGCTGGGCAAGCTGCTCTTTAGACATCTCCAAGCTATAAAAAGCAACAGGTAACTTTTCATTAATAGCAATGTGCTGCGCAATATTTAAAGCCAATGTAGTTTTTCCCATAGAAGGCCTGGCAGCTATTATAACTAGATCGGAATCTTGAAAGCCGGAAGTCAACCGATCAAAGTCAATAAAACCCGTAGAAACACCTGTTACTCCCGATTTTTTTTCATGAAGTTTTTCTATCCTGTTAAACGTTTCGGTTAAAACATCTTTCAGGTGAACAAACCCCTGCCCTGAGGTGTCCCTTGCCACCTCAAATATGAGTTGCTCGGCTTTGTCCAGAAATTCGTCTACATTTTCGGGAACTTCATAGCTTTCTCTTACTATTTCAGTACCCACCTGAATGAGATTTCGCAGTACTGCTTTTTCTTTAATAATGCGCGCGTAATGCTGAACATTAGCCGCTGTGGGAACGGAATTTACCAGGGAAGTTAAGTAAGTATATCCGCCTATTTCTTCCAAAATCCCCTGGTTATGAAGTTCTTCGGACAGTGTTATTAGGTCCACCGGTTCATTTCTATTAATCAAATTAAAAATAGCTGAAAAGATTTTTTGGTGCGCCGTCCTGTAAAAATCTTTATCACTCAGTAGTTCCAAAGTTTGATAGGCTGCTTCTTTTTCTATAACCATGGAACCTATAACTGATTGCTCAGCATCAATATTATGTGGAGGAACCCGACTTTCCAGCAATATTTTACCTCCCCTGAAACATTATAATAACCCTATTTTTTCTATAAAATAAGCCTCTAAAGAACTTAATTACTTATTATAAGTTTATAATGGACCTTTTTCGGCTAGCTGGCTATTCTTCCTCGCTTATAACCACAACTTTTATTTCCGTATGAATTTGGGGTCTAAGCTTTAAAATTACGTCATGTTCGCCGAGTTGCTTGATAGGCTCTTCTATTTCTACTTTGCGTTTATCAAGGACATATCCTTTCTCTTCTAAGGCAGAGGCAATGTCGGCAGATGTTACGGAGCCAAACAATTTTCCTTCAGAACTTGCAGAACGGTAAAACTTCAATTCCATGCCTTTTAATTCCTCTGCAGTTTGCTGAACCTGCTTTTCTTCTTGTTCTTCCTTTTTTCTTTGAATTGCGATTTGCTTCTCAGCTTCTTTTATTTTTGCATCGGTAGCTTCTACAGCTAACTTTTGGGGAAAAAGGTAGTTTCGCGCATATCCATCAGCAACTGTTTTTATTTCCCCTCTGCTGCCAAGTCTTTCTAAATCTTGAAGCAATATAACTTTCATAATTTTAAGTCCCCCTCAACCATTTATTAATCATTTTATTAACCATTTACATTATACTTGATCATTCCAAATTAAAGAATAATAAACTACAAACAAAAATAATAATTTTATTTCCCTGTAACATGAATTAACACTCATAAAAATAAGGTGCCAAAACACTCGGCACCGCAGCATTTTATAATTATGACCTTCTTTTATGCATTATCTGAAGTAAAAGGCAATAATGCAAGGATTCTTGCTCGTTTAATTGCAATGGTAAGTTCTCTTTGATGGCGTGAACAATTGCCGGAAATCCTGCGGGGAAGTATTTTCCCTCTCTCGGTTATATATTTCTTAAGCTTTTCATATTGTTTATAATCAATAGTATCAACTTTTTCCTGGCAAAATGCGCAAACTTTTTTCCTGGGTTTTCTAGCTCTATCTCTCTTCAATGTATAACCCTCCTATCTCAACTTTTATTTAATCAATTTTGCAAATAACCTTAACTAACTTCAAAATAGTTCCGAATGTTGTTTAAGATCAGATTCACCAACTATTTTTATCAAAACTTACTTTGTTTAAATTTTCCTAACTCCCTCGCATTTTTATTTTTCCGCGATTTTGCAATCTTTTTTTGATAAATTTTTTAGCTTGGGCCGATAAGGTTCTTTTGCGCCGCTCTTTTATTGATCAGCTCTTACAACTAAGGACCTCAAAATTTCATTATTCATCTTAAAGAAATGGTCAAGCTCACTAAGCACCTGAGAATCTCCTACAAAATTAATTAAATAATAATCTCCCTCTTTATGGATCTTATCAATTGTGTAGGCTAACTTTTTCTTGCCCCAATTTTCAAGCTGGGATATTTCTCCGCCGTTTTTTTGGATTACATCTTTAATTTTTTCGAGCATATTCTCTTTTGCTTCATCATCAAGGTCGCTTTGGAGTATAAATACACTTTCATATGGCCTCATTTTCTTCACCTCCCTTCGGACTAAGCGGCCCTATTTAATAGGGCAGGGACACAAAGAAATATATCACATTTAGCAAGGGTAATCAACTATTTGTAAATAAATTTATTGCCAAACATTTCCAAAACATGGTTGTTTTTAAACTTATTATTTTTTTAACAAAAATAAAATAAGAGTATTTAATCCAAAAAAACGCGATAAACAATAAATTTATTATAAAAGAGAACATTATTTAAATTTTTTTAACCATTGCAGCTATTTTTTTAATCTGTTAATATTAATTCACATGTTTAGAAAAAGAGGCAAAAGCTTATACACAGGGGTTGTGGATAATTTCTCCTTGGTTGTGGATAACTTTTGCGTTGTAAAGTATTCATAATATTACAACAGTTTGGGGGAATAGCTAATGGCTACTGAAGTTAATAATTTAAATGCCATGTGGGAAAAAGTGTTGGAAGAAGCTGAAAAACATTTAACCAAACCAAGCTTTGAAACATGGCTAAAATCCACAAAACCTCTCTCCATCAATAACGGTATGATCATCATTGAAGTGCCCAATGATTTCACCCGTGATCGCCTTGAAAACACCCATAAGGAGTTACTATTAGATGCAGTAAAAAAGGTGTCAAATCAAGAATATTCGATTTATTTTCAGTGTGAGCCCACTATTAAGGAGCATTACTACAATACTTTTTTTGATGATGCTCAACATAAAGTTGCCAATTCTATTTATGCTGTGCCTCAAAAGCATAACTCTGATTGTTCCCCCACGACTTTGCCTTACCAAACTGCCCCCTGGTTAAACCCAAAATACACCTTCGAAACATTTGTAGTGGGAAGTTGCAACCGCCTGGCTCATGCAGCTTCATTTGCGGTGGCCGAAGCTCCTTCTCAAGCCTATAACCCACTCTTTGTGTATGGCGGCGTTGGTTTGGGGAAAACTCACCTTATGCATGCAATCGGTCATTTTGTAATTACAAATTATCCAAATTATAATGTATGCTATCTTTCTTCGGAAAAATTCATGAACGAATTCATTAATGCTATTAGGGATAATAAAACCGTAGAATTCCGAAACAAATACCGTTATATAGATGTTTTACTTATTGATGATATTCAGTTTTTAGCCGGTAAAGAACAAACGCAAGAAGAATTTTTTCACACCTTTAATGCTTTACATGAAAGCAATAAACAAATTATTGTTTCTAGTGATCGAGCTCCTAAAGAAATACCTACATTAGAAGATAGATTGCGTTCACGTTTTGAATGGGGCTTAATTACAGATATCACCAAACCAGACCTGGAAACACGAATTGCTATCCTCAAGAAAAAAGCTCATAATGAAAACATATATATTCCCGGCGAAGTTATAAACTATATTGCAAATAAAATCGAAACTAACATCCGAGAACTAGAAGGCGCATTAATACGAGTTATGGCTCATTCCTCACTAAATAATACCCAGGTGGACTTAAATGTTGCTGATGAAGCTTTGAAAAATGTTATTATAGATAAAAATACAGAAATTAGCGTCGATAAAATTATTAATTTTACCGCCAACTATTTTGCTATTACCCCGGAGGATATAAAAGCAAAAAGAAGAAGTAATAGTATTGCTTTTCCCCGGCAGGTAGCAATGTTTTTAGCGCGGGAGTTAACTGATCTTTCACTGCCTAAATTAGGGCATGAATTCGGAGGCAAAGATCATACCACCATAATTCACGCCTGTAACAAAATAAAAAAACAATTTGTGGAAAATAAAGAACTAAAAGACATGATCGAAAAATTAAAACATGACATTACTCATTATTAACAATTTGTTGTGTATTGTTTGTGGAAAAATTATTTCATGTTGTTAATAATTTAAAGTTCTTAATTAATTAAGTGGTTTTGTGGATAAAAGATTATACTTATAAACATTCCTTTTTTCTGTATTGATAGTTTTTTTTATTTTTATCCACACTTTAAACAGACCCTATTATTATTACTAATTATATAAATAACTAAAAGTAAAAAGAAAGGATGAATAGATTATGCTCTTCTTTAAAGATAAAGAAACTTTAGCTAATCATTTAGATATTGTAGAAAAAGCTTTACCCGGAAAAACAACTTTACCAATTCTGAACAATATTTTTGTAGAAAAAAATAATGATAATCTAACATTTCTATCTACTAATTTGGAAATAGGAGTAAGAAGTTCTATGAAGTTGGATAACGAAGAGGAATCAAAAAAAGAATCTTCAAAGGAACAGGTTCTTATACCGGCAAAAATAATTCCTATAGTTAAGCATCTTCCATCAAATGAAAAGGTGGAAATAAATATTGATAAAGATAGCTACAGTGTGGGGATCAAAGGCGGTGAATCCCAATTCTACTTGAAAGGGATTAATGCGGAAGAATATCCTGTGTTTAAAGAAGAAGAGCCCTCAAAAAAACCGTTAATATTAAAGGAAAAAGAATTAAAGGAAACTATTAGGCGCACGATTTTTGCTACTTCATCAGATGAGGGAAGGCCAGCGTTCACAGGTGTGTTGGTTTTGATGGAAAATAATTCTCTGAGTTTTATTGCTTCGGATACTTACAGACTGGTAATGCAAAGTATGGAGATTGAAAAATGGGAATATGAAGAGGAAAAGTTTTTAATACCGGCCAGATCACTTCGGGAATTAATGAAACTTTTGAGGGATAGTGATGATGAAGTTTATATATATCCCCTGGAAAAGCAACTGGTGTTTTCTTTTAATCATATTTTTTTCTATACCAGGTTACTTGAGGATAATTTCCCGGATTTTAGGAAGGTTATTCCAGCGAGTTGTGTAACAAAGGCTATTGTTGATAAAGAAAAGTTTGAAGAAATTATAAGACGTGCTTCATTATTATCTGATAATATAAGCAAAGTAGTAAAATTACAATTGAAAGAAAATGTAATATATGTAAGTGTTTCTTCAGAAATAGGTAAGATGGAAGAAAATATTACATTGGAAGAAAAAGAAGGCGAAGAAATAGATATTTTATTAAATGTGAGGTTTTTGATGGATGTGCTGAAAATAGTAGAAACCCAAAACATCGAAATTAAATTTAATGGAAGGGAGGCACCTACTATTTTACGTCCCGAAAAAGAGGAAGATTTTATTTATCTGGTATTACCGATAAAGGTAGAACAACCTTTATAGTTTTATGGGAGGATAAGCTTGAAATTAGAAAAAATAATAATAAATAACTTTCGTAATTATGTAGATAATACATTTGAGCCGGGACCTAAAATAAACGTTATTTACGGAGAAAATGCCCAGGGGAAAACAAATTTATTAGAAGCAATCTATTATCTATTATCTTCAATTTCTCACCGTAGCAGGAAAGATGGAGAATTGGTCAATTGGGAAAGTAAATATTTTAAAGTTAAGGGAACAGTCTCATTCAAGGAAAAGAAAAAAAAGAAACTGGAAATTATTTATGAGAATAGTAAAAATAAATCTTTAAAAATTAATGATAATGTGATAAGTACGGATAAATATTTTTCCCAATTTCCAAGTATAATATTATATCCTCAAGATTTAAATTTGATTAAAGAAGGGCCGGCGCTGCGCCGGCGTTTTTTAAATACAGAAATAACAAGAATTAACCCGGTTTATTATGAATATTTGCTTAATTATTATCGGGCCCTAAGGCAGAGAAATAATATTCTGAAGAAAGCAGTTAAAAAAAAAGAGGAGCTTTCTTCATGGGAAAATATACTGGCTCAATACGGTAGCAAAATAATCATTAACAGAGTTTATTTCTTACAAGAATTAAATAAATATGCTCCTTCGTATCAAGAAATTTTTAGTTCGGGAAAAGAAAAAATTGAGTTATATTATAAGACCCAAATTAAGTTTAAAAAAGAAATTGGCCAGAGAGAAAACAGGTATTTGGAAAATGATATTCAAGAAAAGATATTAGAGTTAGTGGATGAAAAAAGAATGGAGGAATATAATAAGGGACATACACTGGTGGGGCCACATTTAGAGGATATGGGTATTATGTTAAATGGCAGAGAATTGAAAAAGTATTCATCTCAAGGCCAGCAGAGAACTACTGTTATTTCTATTAAATTTGCCCAGGCAGATATTTTGATGGAAAAAAAAGAGGAAACGCCGATATTGCTAATGGATGATAGTTTTTCTGAATTAGATAATTACCGGGGAAAGCTTATATTAGATTTAATCGCAGAGAAACAGTTACAATGTTTTATAACTACCTATGAATCTTTGAAGTTACCTTCAAACTGCGAGGGTGATTTTTTTCGTATTGAAGGGGGTATAATTGAAAATGGATAATGTGGGGGACATATTAAAAAAAGTTTTAGAAGAAAAAGGAATATGGAATGCCGTTAAACAACAAGAAGTTGTGGAAATGTGGGAAGATATAGTTGGAGAAAAAATTGCTGCTCATACAGAGGCTGTAAAAATGGAAAAAGGTATTTTGTGGGTTAAAGTGAAAGATTCTGCATGGTTGCACCACTTGTCAATGCTTAAACCCCAATTGATAAAAAAAATAAGCCGGAGAGTACATAAGAAGGTAGTTAATGATGTTTATTTTTTTTGGGGTGAATTATCAACTAAAAATGAAGGAAATAAAACATCAACCGAAGTAGAGGGTAGTAAAAATACAAATTATAAACCTGCATGGGAATATTCCCAAAAAGAAGTAGAAAATATGATTAATGCATTACCGGAAACCAATCCCAAATTAAAAGAAAAAATAGCAAAAATTCTTTCCAGGGATTATGAAAAGTGATTTTTAATTAAGTGGGTAAGCACGAGAAGTAAACATTACTTCTCTGCCCAGAGGTTTAAGAATTATCTTCCAGAAAAACCTAAATTCATTTAGATAGTTTGTCACAATATGTTGTAGTTATAAAAGAAAAAAATATGATATACTAAAATTATGTTACCAAGCAACAAATGATGTAAATCTGTGTAAAGGAGCGGGTTAAAATGTATTTGCACATAGGGGAATCACGGATAGTTTTTTTAGAAGATATAATTGGAATATTCAAATTAAATATCAAGGATAAAGAAGAGAACACACAGTTTTTTGCCCTTTCCCGGGGAAGCAATGAGGAAGGGAATGCCGAGCAAAATAAATCTTTTATAGTTACCAAAGACAACATTTATTTTTCACCAATATCGTCGCAAACTCTTGCCAAAAGAAAGGGAAAATAAGATTGGGAATAATAAAGCAATATTACATGTTTACGGCGGCAGTAATTTTTTAAAAGAAATATAAGTTAATAATAATTGGAGGTATAAGATGGTAGATAGGTCTAAGGCTAATATGAAAGAAGAAATTTATGATGCATCTCAAATACAGGTTCTAGAGGGGTTAGAAGCTGTTAGAAAAAGGCCAAGTATGTATATTGGCTCTACTTCCAGCCGAGGGCTTCATCAACTCGTATTTGAAGTTATTGATAATAGTATAGACGAATCGCTGGCAGGTTATTGTAATAATATTACCATTACTATAAATGAAGACTACACCGTTCAGGTAGAAGATGACGGTCGCGGCATACCTGTGGAAAACCACCCCCAAATAAAACGGCCAGCCTTAGAGGTTGTATTAACTACATT
>PUKQ01000131.1 GCA_003550565.1 Syntrophomonadaceae bacterium | reverse complement strand
GGCAAGATACAAGAAGCAAGAGGCAAGATACAAGATACAAGAAGCAGGAGGCAGGATACAAGATACAGGATACAAGAAGCAAGAAGCAAGATACAAGATACAAGAAGCAGGAAGCAAGAAGCAGGAAGCAAGAAGCAAGAAGCAAGAAGCAGGAGGCAAGATACAAGAAGCAAGAGGCAAGATACAAGATACAAGAAGCAGGAGGCAGGATACAAGATACAGGATACAAGAAGCAAGAAGCAAGAAGCAGGATACAAGAAACAAGAAGCAGGAGGCAAGAGGCAGGAGTAACGAAGAAAAAGTGACGACTCCCCCGGACTTTAGTCCGAGGAGTCGTCACCGCAGTTAATAATTCTTCACTGCTAAGACGAACCGAAGTTTTTCAATTCGGTAACAACCCGGTAGCAACACAGCCTGCTCTTACGAGAAAAACAAGCAGAAAGCCCACTGCTTTAGCTGTGGGAGTGTGTCAAAGATCCCCATAAAAATACATTTTGCCTGCACCGACGGCCAGACTTCTGCTGTCCGGGGAAAAGGAAAGACCTCTTACTGCACCTTCGTGCTCGAAGGAGTACAATTCGGACCAATCACTTGTGTCCAGGATTTTGACTACCCCACCATAACCTCCGTAGGCTAGCTTGGTGCCGTCGGGAGAGTATTCAAGGGCAAAAACTTGACCTTCATGGATGTCTAGATCGCGTTCATGGGTGTAGTCCTCCATGTTGAAAAGTTGAATCTCACTAATTATGTCAGGTGCTTTTACTGCCAGGGTTTCCCCATCAGGAGAAAAGTCCATAATGGTACCGCCTGAACCCGCAAGCTCGAAAGTGGTTACCAACTCATGGCTTTCCACGTCCCACAGACGCACTTTGCCATCTCTAAATGCTCCGGCAAGGTGCTCGCCGTCCGGGGTGAACCCTATATCATGGATCATGTCACCATCGGGGGTGAATTCAGCCACCTTCTCAAATTCTCCACCGTTTATTCTTTCCCACAAATAGACTTCACTGCTCATCTGGCTGGGGTTTGATGCCAGCATTTCGCCGTCGGGGGAAAAAACGGCCCTGCATTCGCTTCCACCGTGAAGGCCGGCAATTTTGGTTTGATCCTGGACGTTATACAGGCTTACGCCATTCCCTGCAGTGGCCAGAATGGATTCATCCGGGGAAAAGTCCAGGCTTCTTGTTTGACGAAATCCCATCGACTCACCTATTTCTTCACGCTCAGTAGTGGAGTATAGATACACATCTGAACTAGCACCTACAGCTATAGTGTCGTTTTTTGGTGAATAAGCCAGCTCACCTATCTCTTCCCACCTGTCTTCCGTGTAGAGCAGCCTTGTTTCGTCCACTTCCTCCACCGGTTCTTCCTCCTCCACCGTTTCTTTTTCTTCGGGAGCTTCGCAGCCGATTGCACCCAGCAGAAGGAAAAAAGTAACAGCCAGAGGCAACCCTATACGTAACCAACGCCTGAGACCAAACATCATTCTACTCCCCTCCAGTTTTTAATAAGCTCTTCAGCTAAAGCTCATGCTTTTTACAGATATATGTTATTTTCAACAGTCAACTTAAGTAAAAAAAGCTTATATTTCTTTAAATACTATCACAGCTTAAATATTGTAGCAACAAAAATAAAATATAGTGCTATTAAAACTTTGCAAAAAGTTGAAAAAACAATTATTATATACGGTAGAGAGAAAAATATATTATAAAATTAGATAGGGAGGTCAAACTAAATGGATAATTATGTTTGTGGGGTTTGTGGCTACGTATATGAACCGCTAGCAGGGGATATTGAAAGCGATGTTCCCCCTGCCACACCTTTTTCAGAACTGCCGCCGAGTTGGGTTTGTCCTGTGTGCGGCGCCTATAAAAGCGAGTTTGAAAAAGAAGAGTAAATGCGCTAAAGACGCCATAATTGTTAACAAGCCAAAAGCTCCAAATGTGCTAAATGCTCTAAACGCGCTAAAAGCAATAAATGAGTTTTAAAAGCCAAAATGCGCCGGGGAAAGGGGCTTTAGGGCGGTATTAGTTTTTATCTGCTCTCATCTTTAATTAGTGAGTCGAGGGGAATGAGAAGGCGTAAAGTTAAAAAATACACTGTTTTTTTCCCTCCATTATCCTTCTCTTCCCCTTTACTCTATACAATCCCTGAGTTTTTTGTCTCCACTGATTATTAATTTTTTCTCTCGAACCCGGATAAGAAAAAAAGGAGTTGATTGCATGCAAAGTAAGATTTGGCAGGTTTTAAATGTGTTGGGATTTTTGGTGATGATTGCCGCTAATTATGCCGCCAATGCTGTGCCCTTAAACAATATGGATACGGGAGCAGTTTCAGATCTTTATCCTAACCTTTTCACCCCGGCGGGTTTTACATTTTCTATCTGGGGATTAATTTATATTCTGCTGTTGGCATTTTGTATTTATCAGGCGCGGGGGCTTTTCAGCTCCTCCGGGCAGGTGGCGCAAGAGGGCCAAAAGACTTCCCAACTCCAAAATATTGGGCCTTTATTTTTCATTTCCTGTTTGTTGAATGCCGGCTGGATATTTGCCTGGCACTACCTGCAAATAGGGCTCTCCTTATTGATCATGGTTGCCCTCCTGCTGGTGCTGATTAAAATATATTTAAACCTGGGTATCGGGGTGAAAGAAGTATCGCGGACGGAATCATTCCTGGTAAACCTGCCTTTCCAGGTTTATCTGGGGTGGATCACCATTGCTACCGTTGCCAACGTTACCGCATTGCTGGTTCACCTGGAATGGGGTGCCTTCGGTATTGCGGAAAGCATCTGGACGGTGGTAGTCATTGTAGTGGCCATGCTCATTATCCTGGGCTTTCTGCAGAGGCACCGTGACCTGCCCATTGCCCTGGTGGCCATATGGTCTTTTGTGGGTATTCTGGTAGAAAATCTGGATAGGGAGCCCATGGAAATGCCGGTAGTAGTGGCGGCAATGGCAGCCATAGTTATCATAGGCATATATGCGGGCTTTAGGCTTCCTAAATCTTTGATCTATTTTGGTGTCAGGCCTTGACATTGACACAAATTAAAGATTCAGAAACTTTAAATTCAAATTGTTTAAATTGTTTTTTTGTGTCAAAGTCGAGGCCTGACACCTTTTTTCCTCTTTGAATTTTTTCCTTTTATATTCAAGCTGCCCGGGTATTTTGACCTCAATTACCAAGAAGTCACCCAATTCTTTAAGTGGGTGATGAAAAATTCCGCTGCCGTTTTATCCGGCGCCTTCTGCGCACCAGTAGTATTATAAATGCCGCCAGTAAAGCTACTATCCCTATAAAGTAGACGACATGGGGGAAGGCGGATTCCTTGTTGATCCTTCCCGCGCTTTGCCGGTAGTAGTCGGGTATTTGCGCGATGCCCTCATCATCCTGAGGTTGAGCGGCTGCGTGTTCTACCACCGCTTCCCACAATTTAAATTCGCGACCGTCTTCGCGGTAGACCAAGTATTCTTCGGGATTCTCCAGGTCTATGGGGTCACCCCGGGCATCTTTAGGTTCCATGATCAGGGGGATCATATCCGCCGCCATTTTAATGTAAGACATTAGTGAAGTGCCGCAGGCTATGTGGTAAAGGGTATCATCTCTTTTTAAGGGTTTATAAGCAGCTGAGTTTTGCTCTGCCGCCGCAACATTGACGGCATCGGGTGCGGTGCCGCTGATCGTCCCGCCGGTTCCCGGTATTTTCATCGTTTCCGCTCCCTCATCCGTTTCCCCACCTGTGTGAGCCATGGCTTCCGCGCCTTTGTATGCCCCGGCGTCGGTTCCTGCTCCATTGTCTATATTTGCCCCGGCGGCCACATCAGCCTCCAACCCGGCGCTGCCTGCATCCCCGGCAGGCTGTAATCCCTCGCCGGTATATATCTCCGGATTCACCACCGACAGGCTGGGGACGGGGATGTCAAAATAGGGGATGGAAAACATCACCGCGTTGTGGGGATCATAAGAGTAGCGGATGCCGGAAGCCTGCAAAAAGGAAGTATTGGAAACACCCTCCCCCAGGAAAGCCGATGCTTCCAGCAGCCAGTAAAGATCCGAGCCGGTAAGATAGAAAGAAGCTATGGGATAACCGGGATACCCGTCTTCACCGTAGCCAATGCCTATTGCCTCCGTGATCTCATAAAACGAAATTTCCCCCGGCGCGTGCTCCTTTCCCGGCATGATGCCCCGCCGGACGCTGCCGCTGGTTTGCAGGGCCACGTCCACCCGCTCGCCGGTTACCTCTTCCGTAAACAAACGCATAGCATCGGTTACAAAATTGCCCACCGGCGTCTCCTCGGGCTCTGAGCTGTCCTCAATTTCAAAATCGGCCCGGGCCACGGTCTCGTAAATGTCCTCAAATTCCCCATCCGTCAGTTCCCTTACTAAACTGTTCAGCTCCTCCAGGTAATCATCAACCAGAGAAGCGGTATTTTCCTGGGGAGAATAACTCGCATCTATACGGCTTAAAAAGGGACGGCCGGTTTCTTCGTTGCGCACACGCACGCCCCCCGTGGCGGTATCATATGCCAGTTCCAGGCATCCCAGATATTCAACGTAGGCGCCGGCCTGCACGATCAAAGTATCATTTTCCTCAATGGGGGGCTCTATGGCGGTATGACAGTGACCGCCCACGATAACATCGATACCGTCAACACTGCGCGCCAGCTGGCGGTCCTCCGGAATGCCGGAATGGGTGAGAGCCACAATAACGTCGGCCCCCTGCTCTTCCAATTCCTCAATCGCTTGTCGGGCGGCATCGTGCTGATCTCCGAACTCTACCTCGCCCGTCCTGCTGGCAACCAAAATTGCCTGGTTTCCGATTAAACCGAATGTCCCCACCTTCAAGCCGTTTTCCAGCTCTATGATACCCGAGTTCCGGTAGAGGTTATTTTTGGCCAGGGGATGTTCCGGGGGAGCCTCGGTGTTGGAAGCTAACACCAGCGTCTCATCATGGGCCTCCGGATAACCGGCTGCCATCAGGTAATCCGCCAGGATGTCGGGGCCGTAGTCATATTCATGGTTGCCGATGGTAACGGCATCGTAACCAATCTTTTGCATAATTGCCAGTTCCGGGTCGGGGGTGGCGCCTTTCGGAGCCATCCAGCCGAAGGCCCCGCCGCCAATAAAATCACCGGCATTAAAAAGCAGCACCGGCTCACCCTCATCCTCCTTTTGGCTGCGGATATCCTCGATGGCAGAGGCCAGCCTGGCAAAGCCGCCGGTAGTAGGATCCTCTTCCCCCGGCAGGTAATCTATGGCCGGGGAATGGGGGATCACGGCGGAATGCTCATCGTTGGTGTGGAGGATAGTAAAAAGCTTTTCTTCCCCCGCGGCGGGCGCAGCACATTCTTCGGCGCTTTCATCTTTCGTGGTTTCTGTGGTTTCTAAAGGATCTCCGGTTTCTTGGGCTGCTCCGGCAGTTTTGCCGCCGGGTGCTTCACCGTTAGCCGGGGAATATGCGATTTTGGAGCCGGTGAAAGTGCTTTCAGTCATTCCTATTTCTATTTCAGCGGTTTCTATAAAACTTCCTCCATGGGAGCTGGCAGTGGCTTCGGCATCTTCTGCGAATAAACTTTGCTTTGCCGCAAAATAACCCGCCTCATCCCCGGCGGAAGCGAATATGCCCGTAATTGCCAGCAAACCTGCCAGAAGGCAAACCCCGCAGGTGAGACGGAGAAACTTATTTTGCTTCTTTTCCATGGGCACCTTTCTCCTTCCCTAATATTTTGGTGTCAGGCCTTGACATTGACACAAAAAAACAATTTAAACAATTTGGATTTAAAATTTCTGAATCTTTAATTTGTGTCAATGTCAAGGCCTGACACCTTTTTCTGTGTAAGGCAGCTTTCTTGACCCCAAAATATAATTAAAACAGTTTAGGCCAGAAAATTTCTGAATCTTTAATTTGTGTCAATGTCAAGGCCTGACACCTTTTTTAGACCTTTTTTAAGGTTTGTTGAGTTCTTCAATTACTTTTTCCTTAATTTTGCCCTGGAAGGGTTTGGCTGCCAGAGGCACGTTTAACACAACATCCACTTCCTTATCCCGGACAGTGAAAACCCCCGAGCCGGAAAAACCCTTGTATTCTCCGGAAAAATGGCACTCGTTCCCGTTCTTCCATTCCACGTTGCCGCCAAACTTTTGCGCGCCCCTTTCCACCTTTTCCTTTATCTCTTCCAGACTCAGGCTGTATGGGGCTTTAAAACTTATCTTGGCCATAACTAAAACAACCCTCCTTATATTATGTTAAGTTTTTTTAAGCTTTACTTCCTTAATTAGGTTAACACTTCGACATATCCGTAAGGTGTTCCTTTTTAGGACAGTTAACAGGTGGTCATAAAATAAGAAAAAAACAAATCTATTGGTAGGAAAAGCTTTTTTAAATCACGAAATAATTACGAAGAAGCAGTTACGAAAGATTAATTACGAAAAGCGGAATAACGGCTTACACTAATTATACAAACGATTCAGATATACGATTACTATATACGAGGCAGATGCACGCGTACAAAATTGAAAATATAGTAGAGAAAGGGGGTGAACAAAGATGATAAATACCAGGCGTTGGAGGCATTTAATTCTTTTCCTGGCCGTGGCAATGATTTTTACGATGGGACTTTTCGGTTGTGATGCCGAAGAGGAAGAGCCAATAGTAGATGAAGAGGAAGTAGAAGAAGAAGTGGTAGAGGAAGAAGAAGGGCCTCTTGATGTTGACAATTGGCAACATCCTACGGAAGTGGCTGAATTCATCGATACTTTTGCCGAAATGGAATGGTCACATGCCCAGCTTAGCAATGGTGAGGTAACAAGTGAACATAGCGCAACCTACACTTACGAAGGCACTGAAACTGTGGATGGCGCTGAAACGGATGTAGCTTCTTTTACTTATGACGATGAGGAGTTCAAAGGCTGGATTGATGAAAATGGTGATGTAGTTCAAGTATCCATTGGTGGCCAAATATTGCCCATAGAACTCGCCGATGCTTTTGATGCAGCAGTACAAGGAATGCTTATGCCCTTTACGGCAGCGGAAAGCCTCGGTGTTCATGATTTTCTATTAGATTATCATACCGGAGTAGAGTGGAGAACCATTTCCACCGAAACAAAACAGTTTGGTGAGGCTTCCGCAGAGGTAAAACGCGTAGAAGTGGAACTTGGCCCGCCGTTAGTTCCTGAAGGACAAGAAGGAACAGCTATCTGGGGCATAGGAGATTTCGGCGACTACCAGATGCTGGTTGAATGGGGATGGGAAGATGTAGCAGTAGGTCAATATGGTTATACTTTCGACCTGGAAAGCATTGCGTTTCGCTAATCATCCTCCTCTGACGGATCATGCCTTTAGCGGGCGAAATTATGGATCATGCCCGAGGGGGGCAATGTTGCTAACAGTATTAAATCTTACTCAAGGTGTTAAAAGGGACGGTTCCTTTTAACACCTTTTTTTTGAAGCAAAGATGGGGAGGGTGTACAGGGGACGGTTCCTTTTGACACCTTTTGGTAATATTTGGAGTTTTACCGTTGGAGGTGCAATAGGGGACGGTTCCTTTTGGCACCTTTTAGCAATAATTGGGATTCACCGAAGTGCCCGGTGTGGAACCAGAGGAATGCGCCGTGAGAGCGCAACTTGGGACGAGGGGGCATAACCGAGGGGAACAAGGACGAAAGAGCAGGGACGAGGGACAAAAGAACAGGTCCATTGTCCCACCAAATCTATTTCAATTTTTTGGGGTTGAGGTGTGAGCTGGGGAATGCGGTATGTGACCCCATGGTATGCGGCAGTGGCGGATTGAGGCTATGCAATGAAACAATTTTCTCGAATTTGTAAGTGATGAGGTGTCAAAAGGAACCGTCCCCTTTTGCACCTAAGTGGTGAGGTGTCAAAAGGAACCGTCCCCTTTTGCACCTGTGTGACAAAATTGCCCCGTCCCCACTGTCATATTCGAGGTCAAAAGAAGATGAAGTTGCGAATGGGGCTTTCTTTTTGCGTGATGTTAGCCATGGCTTTGGGAAGAATAAAAGAAAAACGAAAAGAGGAAATGTGCAGCTTGGTAAAACCGGTTTAAAAAAGAACTAAAACAAAAAATTAATATTACCTGGGGGGAGGTCTGTCCCAAAAGAGGTGTTGTTAACCATATAATGGAATTATCTCTTGAAAAAAGTTATTTTTCAGGTTCAAAGCTTGTTTTAAAACCCAAGTTAGCTGGTTGTTTTTTCGTTTGTTTAAAAAAAATCTTTGCAGCGCAAATGGCTTCTTTTAGTTGACGATGTTCATGTAAATGTGTTTTTATATAGAAAGAAAATGTGACCGGATTTTAAAAAGAATATTTTATGAATTACTGATAACAGTGGCGATAATAGATATAATATAAACAAATATAATATTTAGTGGGCCCGGTGACATAACCCACTTTGGGGAGGGAAAATATGAAAAATAGAACATGCTTTACCGCCATGGTAACCCCTTTTAACGCCGAGGGATCTATTGACTGGGAAGGATTCAAGAAAAATATTAAATTTCAAATTCAGGAAGAAGTAAAGGGCTTGGTACCGGTAGGAACCACCGGTGAATCGCCCACCCTTTCTCCCCAGGAGCATAGCGACGTAATTTCCCAGGTAGCCGGTCTTGCCGAGGAAGATATATTCGTCCTGGCCGGCGCCGGTTCTAATTCTACGGAAGAAATGCTCCACTACGGAGAAGCAGCAAAGGCTGCCGGCTGTCAGGGCCTTCTCCTGGTAGACTGCTATTATAACGGTCCATCATCCTTGGAACTGCGGGAAGAGTACTATAAACCGGCAGCGGAAAAGTTTTCCGATCTTGCCATCTGCTCCTATGTAATTCCCGGCAGAACCGGATGCGCCCTGCTGCCGGAAGACTTGAAAGAACTGGCGGAAAATTATCCCAACGTAGAGGCCGTAAAAGAGGCCACCGGTGATTTAGAAAGGATGAAAGAAACCCGCAAGATAATGCCGGAAGGATTTCAAATATTCTCCGGCGATGACGACAAAACTTTTGACATGATGGCCGATGAAAATATTCGGGCTAACGGCGTCATTTCAGTGATGGCAAATGTGGCACCGGGAGCCATCCAAAAAATGTGCGATAGCATCATCCGCGGCGATATGAAGGAGGCCCGGGAGATAAAAGAAACCCTCGACCCCTTGTTTGGGATGGTTAGCGTTGTCTGTGGCCGAAACAAATTTAGAAACCCCGTGCCGGTAAAAACAATCATGCGGGGGCTGGGCATGCCTGCAGGTAACTGCCGCCGTCCCTTGGGCCGAATGCTCCCCGAGGGTGTGGATAGAGTAAAAAGGGCCATCACCCAAATATGGCAGGAAAACCCCTGGGTCCTAAAGCCCATTGAAGAGCACTACGGGGTAGATATAAGCGAAAGACTAAACACCCCCGATGCCTGGCAGTAACCCCCAAGAAAGCAGGGTACCAAAGGGGACGGTTCCTTTTGACACCTATTAACCATTAACCAGTAAGCAGTAGGCAGTAAATTAGGTAAGAAGTTTTACAAAGAAACTCAACAAAAATTATGATAAGGAGAGATGCCCTCTTATGGACGAACAGCAAACCAAAAAAGTAAATACCTATGAAGTAGCAAAATCCCGCATCAAGCATGCCGTGGAACAGCTAGACCTCCCCATGGACGTTTACGAAAGGTTGAAAGCCCCTGATCGGATCATAGAAACCGCCCTGCCGGTAAAAATGGATGATGGCAGCATTCGCACCTTCACCGGCTTTAGATCTCAGCATAACAACGTCTTGGGCCCTTATAAGGGAGGAATCCGCTTCCATCCCGATGTTGACTCCAATGAAGTAAAAGCCCTCTCCATGTGGATGACCTTCAAATGCGCCGTGGTGAGGATCCCCTATGGCGGCGGCAAGGGAGCGGTGGTTTGTAATCCCCGTGAACTCAGCCGAGGCGAATTGGAGAGGCTCAGCCGGCAATATATTAACTCCGTGGCCCTTGTTCTTGGCCCGGATACGGATATCCCGGCACCCGACGTAAACACCGACGGTCAGATTATGGCCTGGATGGCGGATGAATACTGCAAAATCCGCCAGCGCAACGACTTCGGGGTAATTACCGGCAAGCCCCTGGACGTGGGGGGATGTGTGGGCCGGGAGACGGCAACTTCCCGCGGCGTTTTCCATGCCACCAAGGAAGCTGCCCGCCACCTTAACCTCCCCCTCGAAGGAGCCCGCGTGGTCATACAGGGCTATGGGAACGTGGGGTACAACTGCGCCCGCTTCCTTGCCGACGAGGGATGCCGCATCATTGCCGTTACCGACTCCCGGGGCAGCGCCTATGATGAAAAGGGCCTGGACCCCGACAGCCTTCTCCAACATAAAAAAGATACCGGCAGTGTAGGTGGTTACAGCCAGGACTCCCCTATAAAAACCATCAAAGAACTCTTTAGCCTGGACTGCGACATAATCATCCCCTCAGCCTTGGAGAACCAGATTGACGCCGACGTGGCCCGCGATGTTAAGGCCAAAATCATTGCCGAGGGGGCTAATGCGCCCACCACCCCGGACGGTGACGAAGTCTTAAAAGATAATAACGTCCTGGTAATTCCCGACATCCTGGCCAACAGCGGTGGGGTGATTGTATCCTATTTCGAGTGGGTGCAGAATAACTACTCCTACTACTGGAAGGAGGAACAGGTGGAACACAGCCTGCAGGAAAAGATAATGGACGCCTTTCATGAGGTTTACTGCTACTGCCACTACGAGAAAGACGGCATCACCATGCGCGAAGCCGCCTTTATGTATGCCCTCGAGCGCTTAGCCGAAGTTATGAAAGTGCGCGGCTGGTGGGGCTAAAGCGATAAAACCCTGCGCGGTTGCAGCCGCGACCGGCAGGATAAGGGAAACACAAACCTGCGCATCCTGCAGGTCTGAGGAAATAAAGCCTTTCATAGCTGGTAGGGTAAGGTTGATAGGACTGATATGACTGGTAGGGCTGATAGAGCTGAGAAAGCAAAAATTTGCCCTGCTCATAAGGCAAAATGCTAAAATCCCGCGCAGCTGATATTTTAAAAGGAGGTATGTTGTATGGCTAAGGTTTTGGTTGCTTATTTTAGTAAGTCCGGCAACACAAAAAGCATGGCAGAAGCCGTGGGAGAAGGTGTGAAGCAAGCAGGCGGAGAAGTTGAACTTAAGAGTGTCGGTGATATCCAGAGTCCGGCCGAGCTTGTAAATTATGATGGAATTATAGTCGGTTCCCCAACTTATTATGGGATTATGGCTGCACAAGTCAAGGAATTTTTGGATAAAAGCATAAAAGTGCATGAACAACTGGAGGGCAAAGTAGGCGGCGCCTTTTCCTCCTGTGGCATTGAAGGGGGCGGCTCAGAAACCACCAACATCAGCATTATTCAAGCCTTGCTGGTCCACGGCATGGTAGTTCCCGGTTTCAGCAGCACAGGCCACTTCGGGCCGGTATCCACCGGAAAACCTGATCAACGTGCCATTGAAGAATGCAAAAAGTTGGGGCAGCGAATTGTAGACCTGGCCGAAAAATTATCAGGTTGATCGGGCTGATGATAGCATGGGGGGCGGTATTTGCTTCCCTTCTTCCATCATCCGCCCTCCTGCCTGCTACCTTCCCGGCGGATAAGGATGACCGCCGCCATAACCAAAACCACTCCCAAATACTGAAGAGCGGTCAAACGTTCTCCCAGGAAGGCGAAAGCCATTAAAATGGCAGCCACGGGCTCTATAGCCACGGCAATGCTCGCCTTGCCCGCCTCCAGATAACTAAGTCCGCTAATATATAAAACATGGGCTAAAAAGGTTGAAATTATTACTATTGCCGCCAAGTGCAAAACCGTAGTAAACAGCTCTGCGTTTAAAGTGATTCCCGAAGCTTCTACAGGCAATACCACCTCCGGCGGCGCTCCACCCCCCGCCGGCCCCCTCGTCGAAACCCCTACCAGCTGCCCCAGAGCCAGCCAGGGTGGCCGCACAAATACGAGAAAAAAAGCGCCGAAGAAGAGCAGGTAAAAAGAAGCAGTCAACTGATTGGTGCCCCCTAAAATATATTTACCAAAAACACTGAGGATGGCAAAGCACAACCCCGCCCCCAACCCCATGGCCACGCCGAAAGCGTCGAAATGGAGGGAGAAAAACTCATAGGCCTCCACCACCAGGATTACCCCGCCGAAGGCCAAAACCAGGGCGATAACTTTCCCACCGGTGAGGGGTTCCTTCAAAAACATGCGAGAGAGAAACACGGCAAATACCGGAGACGTATATAGAAGCACCACTGCCGTGGACACCCCGGTAGACTCGATGGCATTCATGTAAAAAATATTAAAAAAAGTCACCGCCACCAGCCCGCCCCCGGCCAGCATTAAAAGCTGATACCCGCCGGCTTTCAGCAGCCGCGGATCCCTGATTAAAAGGTAAAGCAAAAACACCAGGGCAGCCAGGACGGTGCGGGTGGAAGCCACATCTAAAGGATCCAGACTTTTTTCAAACAATATAGTGCCAAATATTCCCGTTGTGGCCCAGCACAACCCCGCTGCGGCCACCAGGAACAAACCTCTCCGCAAATCTTCCAACTCAAAACCCTTTCCTGAATACCTGAGTAATATTTCTAGGCTTCTCCCTCAAACTCATAAAATCCTCTTTTAGAAATAGGGGAGGGCCATGTAGCAAGGGCGAAGGCAATGTAGCAGGGGGACGGGGGTGAAAGGCAAGGGGACGGTTCTTTTGCCTCAAGGCAAAAAAAAGGCAAGGGGACGGTTCTTTTGCCTTACGGCAAGGGGAAAGGCAAGGGGACGAGGTACCTGCTACATGGCCCGTAAATATTCCGAAATATTTAATCTCAGGTTCAGAAGGGTTTTTATCCTAAAAGTATAATATTATAAATTAACTGAAAAACCTTACGAGAAAAACAAGCAGAAAGCCCAATGCTTTAGCTGTGGGAGTATGTCAATTAATATCACCTAATCACTCACAGGAGGTAAAAATGAAAAACAATACCAAAAAACTAAGGAGGCGTTTTTGAACAATGAAAAAATTACTGCTCATATTAGTTTTGCTGCCCGTCCTCATCCTGGCTGCAGGTTATTATTTGCTCAATGCATCCAAAGAAGTGGACGTGGAATGGACAGAAGCCGATTTTGACTCATATGTGGAGAAGAGCGGAATTACCTATGACGGCACCAATGCTACCCTGGATCAGATGTTTTTGAATGAATTCAGAGGTGTGGGGGAAATGGAAATTGATGTATTCGGCACCCATGAAGAAATTACCGCAAGGCTCAACAAAGCTGTTCCACCTGATGGATTAGTGCAAAATCCCCGTGTCAGGTTTCGTGATGACGGCAAGATTGAATTCTCCTGTACCATCGGAGATAACTTTGAAACGATTTACCGCCGTTATCCCGAAACGAGGAATTATGAAAGCATCATTGAAATGTCTGCCGGCAGGTCTCTTTATTTTGTTCAGGAACTAAGCCTCAAGGAAGACAAGCAGGGCTTTGATGCCAGATTTACAGAATTTTACGTGGGGGTTATCCCCATACCTGTCGGTACCGCTAATACCTACGGTGGCGACATTGGAGCGGAGGCCGATCATTTAATAAACAGTATCGCGGGATTTTCTGCCGAAGAGTTTTATTTTGATAATGAGGGGATGTATTTCAAAGGCACAGTGCCCGAAAAAATCGAAGGAAGCACCATGCCCCAGTAACAAGTGCGACCGGGTGTAACAGATGGGGCCGGGGCAATCTTGTCATCCATGTACAAGTGGGGACGGTTCCTTTTGGCACCTTTTGGGAAAATATGTCTGGTGTTAAGGGGACGGTTCCTTTTGACACCTTTTCCCATAAAATGGCTATTGAGCCTACCAATCAAACAGCCTGATGGCACCTTTTGGCACTCTTTTACTGTTGTCTTGGAGTGTCAGTGGGGACGGGGCAATTTTGTCACACCTTCACAGTGTGAAAGCGAGGGTGTCCCCCCTTAGCGCCTTTTTGGGGTGAGGCGCTGGCGAGATCTCAGGAGGTACCAGGGTACCAAAGGGGACGGTTCCTTTTGGCACCTTTTCCCATAAAATGGCTATTGAGGCTACCAATCAAACAGCCTGACGGTTCCTTTTGGCACTCTTTTACTGTTGTCTTGGAGTGTATGCAAAAAGGATGGTTTTCTTTTGACCCCTCGCCCCTCACATATGTAGCAGGTACCCCGTCCCCTTGCTACACTTGCTACACCCAGAACCCACCCACAACCCACCCACAACCCACCCACAACCCACCCGTAT
>PUKQ01000164.1 GCA_003550565.1 Syntrophomonadaceae bacterium | reverse complement strand
GGGGATACCGGTTATTTTGCGGAAGGACGATGTGTTTGGTTGGAACCGCAAGCAGCAAAGAGGATACGATTGGGGCAGCAGATTATACGACCTGCTTTACAAGTTTAACCTGGCGAAGCGATGGCTTTCGGAAATTGCCGAAATCATGGAAGTGAACACCGGTGATTATGTCCTGGAGACTTCTGTAGGAACCGGGCAGCAGCTGTTAAACTTAAAAAAGCAAGGGGTTGAAGGCCACTTTTATGGCAATGACATCTCTTTTGGGATGCTCCGCCGGTGCCGGAGAAACCTGAAAAAGTGGAAGATTGATGCCGGCCTGGTTCAGGGCAACGCCGAGACTCTTCCTTTTGGGGAGGAAGTATTTGATGTGGTTTATCATGTAGGGGGATTTAACTTTTTTAACGACAAGAAAAAGGCCATTGGAGAAATGGTCCGCGTGGCAAAACCCGGCGCGAAATTGTATATTTTGGATGAAAGCGATTCGGTGAGAGATGAAAAGAGGATAGCAGCAAATATTATGGACCGGTTTTTGCCGGAAAGAGAAGTTTTTGCACCCCCTGTTAAGTTCATTCCGGACGATATGCTTAATATCAGGGAGTACAGCCTTCTGGATGATAAATTCTGGATGGTTTCCTTTCAAAAACCGGCAAACCTATAGATGTGGGACAGGGGGAATATTTGCCACCCCCGTTCAGTTTATATTCTTATTAAGGAGGGCGCGTTTTGAGTGAGATGGTGATTGCTCTGGGTGATTCTATAACCGATGGATCCCCTTACAGCCCCCGGGAATCGTGGGTGGCTCAGGTGGCGGCTCGATATAAGGTAATGATTATTAACAAGGGAATTTGCGGAGATTTTACTGCCGGTATGTTCAGCCGTTTTCAGCGAGATGTGATTGATGAAAGCCCTGCAGGGGTAATTATTCTGGGAGGCTACAATGACGTTTACAGCGGGCTGGAATCTGGGCACATATGCGAGAACCTGGAGAAAATGTGCCAGCTGGCCTGGGATGAAAGCATTGAGGTGGTTTTGGCCCTGCCCACGCCGGTGGAACATCAGGAACCGGAAGCTGTACTGGCGGAATGCCGCCGCTGGATAAAACAATTTGCCCACGAAAACAATATGGCCGTAATAGATTTTTACAGCGCTCTGTTGGATGAAGATACAGGCCGCCCGCATCCAGGAACTACCACCGATGGGGTGCATCCCAGCCGTGAAGGCTACCGTTTGATGGCCGAAGCAGTTGATTGGCCTTCCCTGTGGAAGAAGTAAAATAAATACGGGACGAGGGGACAGGTCCCTTGTCCCAAAAATTTGATATTAGAGAGCTTAGGTCAGGATTCTATATTTAGGGACAAGGGACCTGTCCCCCCGTCCCGGGTCTCTGTGTCCCGGGGAGCATTATTTTATAGAAAGCGGGTGAGAATTTGACCAGGTATTTAGCAGTTTGGGCAGTTTTATTGTTAGTTATAGTTTTTTTGCCTGTTGCAGGATGTGGAGTAGGTGAAGAGCTTGAACTTGAGCCGCTAGAAGGTGAGACTCCCGAACTGGCCGATAACTTTGTTACTCACCTGGTGGAGGGTGAATTTGAACAGGCCTATGATTATTTCAGCCGAGAGATGAGGCGAGTTATGTCGGAGCGTAAATTGTCAGTAACCTGGCAGCAATTATTGCACATGGTAGGAGATTATGAGGGAAAAATTGATCAGCGGACGGTGGAAGCCGAAGAATTTGAAGTGGTAATTATTACCGCTTCTTTTCAAAAAGAGCCTGTAGACATTCGCATTGAATTCAACGAAAACAACCGAGTTAGTGACTTGTTGTTTGACGAGGTAGAAGAATAAGGGCATGCTTTTGTAGGTAAGCAAGAGTGATTGGTGGGATGAGACCTCCGGGGGCAATTTAAGCTCGTATTTTTTAGAGACAGGTGAAACTATGGGAAGGTTATATCTATTGCGATACGGGCAAATCATGTGGTACCGGAAGGAAATTTTTCGGGAAAAAAGCGAATGTGCCTCTTAATGGCCTCTAAATGATTTTGGTCGCCGGCAAACAAAAGCCCTCCCAGAAGCATTTAAAATTGAAGATAAATAAAAGATCCTCACAAGTTGTTGACATATGCCAAAATCTCCTCTATAATATAATTAAACAATCCGATACAGTTTCTACTTTGTATGATTGGCAAATATAGGGAAGTAAGGAGGTGAAAGTTATGCCCAGAGGAAGACATTGGTTTGGCCCCGGCTTTTGGAAGCGAGGTACAGGTTGGGTTCCCGGTAGCGGGGGCTTCAGAGGAGGCGCTTATTGGAGAGGTGGGCGTCCATCCGGAGGTCAGAAACCAGGATTTGGTCGTGGCTGGGCTCCCTCTTTCGGGCCGGGCTTTGGTCCCGGTTTTGGCCCAGGTTTTGGTCGCGGCTTTGGGCCGGGAAGAGGAGTCTGCCGCTGGTGGGCTTTTTATAATGCTCCCCCTTATATGACGCCATATGCTCCTGCTTATGATCCGGGCTATGCGATGCCTTATGAATATGCGCCCCCGTTTGATGCCGGGTATAACCATGCATATGGCGGAGCAGGTGCGGAAAACCCTGTTCCCGCTGACGAAATTAATAACCTCAAGGAAACTGCAGCGCAGCTTAAAGACATGTTGGCAGATGTAGAAGGCAGGCTGGAAGAATTGGAAGGAAAAAGCTAATCAGTTAAACTACCAGGACGGTACCAGGACGGCACAAAAAAGGGGATGGACATTAGTTCATCCCCTTTTTAAATTTTCCTGCGGGTTTATTCCGTATTGCCGAACAAATTACCGGTTATTTTATTCCAAACATTTTTTATACTCCGGGAAACACCATTTTCGGTGTATTCCACCAGGGGCATTTTATTAACTGCTGCCTCTGAAAATTTTCTGCTGAAAGGTATTCCCCCGGCAAAGGGAATATTTTGCTCTTTACAGTAGTCTTCAATGCGGTAAGCATTTTCTTCGTCCAGGTCTGCACGGTTGATGCAGACAAGAGGAGGTACATTAAAATGATTACAAACTGACAAGATCCTTTCCAGGTCGTGTATCCCGGAGAGAGTGGGCTCGGTGACAACCAATGCCATTGAAGAACCACCCAGAGAAGCAATCACCGGGCAGCCGATGCCGGGAGGGCCGTCATTTATGATCAACCCATCGTAATAACCGGCAGAAAAATTATCTTTTTGAGTTGTTTCGTTTAGATTATATTTCTTTTCAGTTTGCTCTTCTGCAGTTTTCGCGGCCAATTCTTTAGCTTTTTGTCTGAGGAGGGTTACCAGTTTGCCTGAATTTTCTTCGGCCACGCCCAGCTGGGCATGAACCAGTGGCCCATAAGGCGTAACGGACAAATACCATTCACCTGATACCGTTTCTTCATAATAAACTGCTTCTTCCGGGCATGCATAAAAACACAATCCACAGCCTTCACATGCCAGGTAATTAACTTCATATTCCCCAGTTATAGCCCCAAACCGGCATAATTGCCGGCAAAGGTCACAGCCGGAGCATTTGGATTGATCGATTGATGCTTTACGAGAAGCTTTAAATTGATGTTTCTCCTGCAGTTCTGGGTTAAGGATAAGGCTCAAATTCGCGGCATCAACATCGCAATCAGAAATTATAGATTTTTTCGCCAGGGAAACAAATGACCCGGCAAGGGATGTTTTACCCGTGCCTCCTTTACCGCTTATAATAGTCAACTCTTTCATCCGGCATCCCCTGCTTTCGCTTGATGGTGGTTTAGCTTTAGTTTGATTTCCTCCCACAAATGAATAAATTTCTTTTTCCATCCCGGGGAATGATCTACTATGGCTTCTCCTCGGCCACAATAGTATGCTAAATTTCTATCCCACGGTATATGCATCAAAATGGGAATATTTTGTTGTATGCAATAAGATTCCACCTGGTCGTCTCCCATATCTGCTCTGTTGATAATAACGCCGCAGGGAATATTTAACTTTTTAAGCAATTCCACCACCAGTTGAAGGTCATGTAAACCGAAAGGAGTTGGTTCGGTTACCAGCAGACAATAATTAGTTTCCCGGACTGCTGCCACCACAGGACAGGATGTTCCCGGGGGAGCATCAATCAAAACCATTTTATCAGATTCTGCTTTTTCCTTTGCTGCTTCAATAAGTGGTGGAGACATAGCTTCGCCTGTATTGAGGCGGCCATGGAGAAAGCTTATATTTCCCGCCGTTCCTTTTTCTGTAAAACCTATTTCCCGAGGAACTTCTTGGATGGCTTTTTCCGGGCAAAGATAAGCACATCCGCCGCATCCATGACATAGTTCATAGAATGTAAGCACTGCCTGAGAAGTAACCGCAAGGGCATTAAAAGCGCATATTTGGGCGCAGGTGCCGCAGTAATTGCATTTATCCTCATCTATTTGAGGAACGGGTATAGTTGCCGCTTCCTTGTTATCTATTACCGGTTTCAGAAAAAGGTGGGCATTAGGTTCTTCCACGTCAGCATCAATAAACTGGAGATTATCCTGTTCTTCGGCTGCCCGGGCGAGGTTAACTGCAATAGTTGTTTTGCCTGTTCCACCTTTACCGCTGGCTATAGAAATAATCATTGGTTTCAACCCCTCGTTACCTGTTTAGCTATCGCATCCGTGATGACCATGACCATGACCATGACCATGGGAATGGTTTTGGGAACAGAAGCTATCGCCGCCGGTCAGCTGTCCGCTGAGTAAATTTTCTACTATACTTTCCACCGGCCCGCTGATACCCAAAATATATTCAATTCCTTGTTCAGAGAAAAGGTTTTGTGCTTTAGGGCCCATCCCTCCGGAAACAATGCAATGCACCCCTTTTTCATTTAAAAAACGGGGGAGAAAGCCAGGTTCATGCCCGGGGTTAGGAATAAAAAACTTTTCTTGAATTTTGTTTTCATCGTAGTCCACTATGGTATAGCCTTCACATCTTCCAAAGTGAGCGGAGACCTCGTCATTGTCGGTGGCTATGGCAATTCTTTTTTTATTTAGCCCTTCACTATTTTCCGTGGTGCAAGCGCTGCTTTCTTTTTCGTTAAAACTTTCTCCCCCGGTGCCTGAAGAACTTGCTTTCCCGGAATGGGCAGAAGTTGTTGGGCTGGTTAAAGGCTGAGCTTTTCCTTCTTTATAAATATTTAATGCTTCTTTTAATGAAATTTCCGGGACCTGATATACTTTTACTTGAGATGAACCAAGCACCTGCCATGCTTTTGGCCCTATTTCTCCGGCAAGTAAAACTTCCGCTTCTTTGTCCAGTATGTGCTGGGCTGCTTTTATTCCCGCACCGCTGGATTCCTCTGCTGCCGGATTGGCTTCAAAACTCCATTCTTCGCTTTGATCATCGTAAAAGGCAAAGTAGGGGCACCTTCCAAACTGTTGTCTGGTTAAAGAGTTTTGTTCTTTTCCGCTTGCGGTTATAACAATCTTCATAATTTTTGTTACCTCCTGTTTTTTTTATGCTACTTATGGCTTAATATTGTTTATTCTTATGAGTTAAAAATTAACCATATAGCTTATTATTGCTTTGGAGAGAGCTTCTGCTCCTAAGTTTGAACAATGTTCCTTATTTTCCGGTAAACCGCCCAAGGCCTCTAGAATATCTTCATCTGTTATTCCCCAGGCTTCATCTAAAGATTTCCCTTTGACCATATCGGTCAGGATGCTGCTGGTCGCTATAGCAGCAGGGCAACCATAGATTTCAAATTTTATATCGACTATATGGTTATCTTCTACTTTAATATAAATCCGCAAAAAATCACCACAGGAAGGATCACCTACCACTCCTATACCGTCGGCATCTTCGATTCTTCCTGCATTCTGAGGGTTTTTAAAATGTTTGAGCACTCTTTCTTGATACATCGCCTGTCAATCCTTACTATGATAATTTTAAATGCATAATTAATTAATCAAATATTTTCCTGTACTTTTTTCCCGCCTGGGGAAGGATAATAAAATTGCAGATTTCATCAAGCCGGGTGCCATTGTTGAACTGAAAAAAGAGGATGTTCATGGGGTGGCCATGAGGGGGTTTAAAAAGCACCCGGCTCAACGAAACCTGATTTTTTGAAAAATAATCGTTGCTTCTAAAGAAAAGAGATTTGCTTACTCTTTGCCCTCTGAGGCTTCAAGCTCATTTATTCTTGCTTCTATTTGGCTCAATTGTTCTTTGATCAATTCTGCTTCTTTTTTGAGGTAAGCTTTTTCATCATATACAGGTCCTGCTTCTCTCTGATAATAGGGAGGAGCATAAGCAGGAGCATAACCTGGAGCATAACCTCTAAATGGGGGGCCAAAACCCCGGTGCATAAATCCAGGCCTTCCGAAGCCAGCGCAAAATCCCATACCTCTACCACTCATAGGGCCCATTCCCATGGGACCGGTTCCATCTCCACGTGGCATCATTGTCACCTCCTTAGCATATAATTTAAAGCCTAAAAAGCTTTAATAACGAGTTGTCCATGAATACTCGATCATGGAAAAGATAGCTTATTCTCTTTATCTCAGATAAATTATAGAAAAGTTTTAGGCATATGTCAAGTATTCATAGTTAAAATATATTTAAAAAAATTCCTGGGGAATAAATCAGAAAGAAGAAGAACAAGGTAATGGCGTATGCATAAAGCTAAAACTAAAACTAAAAATAATATTAACACTACAGCACAAGATTATAGAATGAGGGGAGCCATGGGAACACTTCGAGCGTTCCGTGGCGAAGCGAAGGCCGAAGGGAAGACGATGGAAACGCCCCGCGGCTTACTTAAAAAAGAAATACGCCTTATTATAGATTTTATAAATATGTTTAAACACTCTAATTTTTGTGATTAAATAGATAATAGGTGAGGCTAACTTAGGAAAGGTTTTGCAGCTGCGGCCATGAACCTTGAAGAGAAAGAAAGATTCTATTTAAAGGACAAATTGGTGTAATGACAGAAAAAAAAGACCTGTTGCAAGTTAAAATCAACCCGCCTCCGCTCAGGCCGGAATTGGTTTCCCGACATCGCCTCCTGGCAAAAGCAGAGAATAATGTAGGCCCGGACGGCGGACTCAATTCCCGCTTACTCCTGTGTTCAGCACCAGCCGGCTTTGGCAAAACCATGCTGGCAAGGGAATGGATGGCTGGGCGACGAGAAAAGACTGCCTGGTTTAGCCTGGACAAGGGTGATAATGAGCCAAAGCGGTTCTGGAATTACTTTATTGCCGGTTTACAAAAAATTAACGGTAATCTGGGAAGAGGAAGTCAGGAGATACTTCGTTCCGGCAATATTCTCTCGGAGACGCCTGCCGGTAATGAAGAAATGCTTACGCCCCTGCTCAATGATCTTCTTTCCTTGGAAGAGCCGATTTATCTCGTATTGGACGACTACCACCTGGTAGATAATTCATGGATCCATGAAGGGATGATTTTCTTTATTGAAAATATGCCTCCCAGCCTTTGCCTGGTGGTGACTACCCGTTCAGAACCGCCTTGGCCCCTGAGCCGTTGGCGTTCCAAAGGATGGATTGTAGAACTGCGACAGGCGGATATTAGGTTTTCGAGCGAAGAAACCGCTGAATTCTTGCAAAAGACAGCGGAAGGGCAAGTTGGCGAAGAAGAAATCCGTCTTCTTTACGAGAAAACGGAAGGATGGATAACGGCGCTGCAACTGGCAGCATACTCTATAAAAGCTCACCCGGATGCGGCGGAGTTTGTTCGCAACTTTGCCGGAGACAACAGACAGATATTTTACTTTCTTACCGAGGAAGTTTTTTCCATGCAGCCGCCTTCTGTCCAAAATTTTCTGCGGGAGACTTCTATTCTGGCCAGGCTTTCCGCCTCTCTGTGTGATATGGTCACCTATGGAGAAGATAGCCGGGAAATACTACAACACCTGGAAAAGGAAAATCTTTTTATTTTCCCCCTGGACCATCAGGGAAACTGGTTTCGTTATCATCCTCTTTTTGCTGATCTGCTCCATTATTACCTCAGGGAAGAGGATGCAGAAAAGATTCCCACCCTCCATAGAAGAGCAGGTAAATGGTTCTGGGAAGCGGGAGAGCCGGGTGAGGCTATTCATCATCTTATTAATGGGGAGCATTACGAGGAAGCCGCAAAGGTTATCCACGATTTTATAGAGGATCTCTGGGAAAGGGAAGGTCAGCAGCGTTTGCAGGAATGGCTTGAAACTCTTCCTCGGGAGCTGATGGAAAAGTATCCTTCTCTTACCGCTTACCAAGGTATTATTAGCTTGATGCAGGGTGACATGGAAACCAGCCTGAGGCTGCTGGAAACTGCGGAAGAACTAGCTTATGAGGATGAGGAGCAGCAGAAAGTGCTCAAGGGAATTGTGGCGGTGGGAAGGACCTATTATAATTTTTTTAAAGGTGACCTGGAGCAAGGTGTGAAGGATGCCGGGGAAGCCATGGAGCTTCTTCCGGAAACGGCGAGTTTTTGGCGTATTTTTGCTGCGGTAGCATATGGGGATGTGATGACATTTTCCGGGGAGCTGGAATCGGCCAACACTGCTTTCCGGGAGGCATACCGCCACAGCCAACAGGAAGGGAACTTCCTGACCGCTATTTCAGCGGGAATGAACATATTGAAAATATACTGGCTTAGAGGGGAACTGCCGCAAGCGGTAAAATTCGTGGAGAGTTTGCTCAGTCAAGCCAAGGCAGAAGGATTTTCCAATATGCCTCGGGTGGGGGCGGCCTGGATTTTTTTAGGTGAGCTGCTTAGGGAAGAGGGGAAATTGGAAGAAGCCGAAAGATGCACCAACCGGGGAGTAACCCTCAGCAATCCGGAGAAACTTGTAAGAGAAGTCAGCTTTATTTTTCAGGCGATGGTATACTTTTCCCGGCGAGAATATCAGGAAGCTTTGCAGTCACTGGAACCTTTTGAGGACAGCGAAGAAAGCAGCGGCCTCCCCGATTTTTTCTACGGGCTCATCTGGTCTTGGAAGGCCCGTATAAACCTCGACTTGGGAAATCTTGAGGATGCCAGGAGGTATATTGAAGGCGTTGATCCTGAGAATATGGAAACAGTGTTTTTCCCTAATAACCAACGGTTGGTTTGGGGCCGGCTATTGTTGACGGAGAAAAAATGGGAAGAAGCCCGCCTGGTGATAGATAATATCAAGGCGCTTCCCCATTATGAAAAATCTCGCCGGCTGATTATTCATGTTGGGTTACTCGAATGTTGGTTGGCCGAGGAATTAGGGCAGCCGGAAGCTGCAGAAGACTGCCTGGTAAGAGCATTGGCTGCAGGAAAGGAAGGCGGTTTTTACCAGATTTTCCTGGACGAAGGCAGGGAGGCATCTACGGTTTTCTCCCGGCTGATGGAAGGCAGGGCATATTCTGATTTAAGCTATAAAAACCCCGGTTTAAGCGCGTACCTGGAAAGCATAAATAAACGGCTGATGCCTGCGGAATCTGTGGAATCTGCGGGATCTCCCTCCGGAGAACTGAAGGGGGAGCGGGTCACAAATGAGCGGCAAGAGGAAGATTATTATCAGGGGTTGGTAGAAGACCTAAGCAAACGGGAGAAGGAAATACTGGACCTGATCAGCCGGGGTTTTTCCAATGAAGATATCTCCCGGGAATTATACCTTTCCGTGGGAACGGTAAAGTGGCACAACAGCAATATCTTTGGAAAGTTGGGGGTTAAAAATCGCACCCAGGCGGTAGCCCGGGCGCGGGAATTATCTCTTATTTCTTCTCGCTAAATTTTTTCTCGCTGAGGAAGATAAATAAGTAACCTGGAACAAGCTGCACCTAAATACTCAACTTAATTTCTCTGCATGCAGGTAGAGAAGCTTTTGGCCGGAATCCCGGAGTTTAAGGATTAAGCCGAAAAAAGCGGCATCATCGGGCATTTCCCCGCTGAGGGTAGAGTTGCCGTCTTTTTCATGGCGCAGCTCCAGGTCTCCGAAATAGTCTTCCAACCAACCATAGAGATGGCCTTCAACCTGCAATTTAACCAGGAGGGAGTCTTTCATGCCCTTTTCCTTTCTCTATATTATTCTTCATTAATTATGTGGGGGGCAACTCTGGTGCCTTCATCCAATCCTTCCCGCTGTGGATCCATTATTACCAACTCACCTTCTTCCAGTCCTTCGGTAATAACTGTTTCCCGTCTTGTTTCCAGTCCGGTGGTTACTTGCCGGGGAGAAGCGCGCCCATCTTCTACCTTAAAAACATAGTCCCGGTCCTTAAAGGAAAATATAGCAGTATGGGGAACGGAAAGGGCATTTTTTTCTTCTGCGGTAATGAATTTTACTTCCACCCCATAGCCCGGAGCCAAATGCACATCTTCGGGGATGTCGGGCAACACGGTTACTCTTACCCGTTCTTCTTCCAATCCCAGCGGGGAAATATCTTCCTCGGCGTGGGGGGCAATGCTAATTACCTCGCCGGAAAATTCCCTGTCCTTGCCCCGTCTTTCCAGGGTAAGCATTACTTCCATGCCGATTTCTACTTCATGGATGTCTTGCACGGCAACGCGGGTTTCCACTTCATATTCACCGGGGGTAAATATTACAAAGAGTGGCTTTTCCGGTCCTGCCATGCTCCCCGTTTCTGTGTTCAATTTTATTACCTTCCCGTCTACAGGGGCTTCCAGCTGGTGCTCCTGCTCCCCATCGTCCAATAAGGCCAAAACGTCACCTTCTTTTACCCGGTTGCCTTCTTCTACTTCCACTTCCTCGATGCGAGAACTGATAAGGGCATGCACCGGCCTTTGTTCCCGGGCTATTACTTTGCCGTCTTCGGAGAAGCTAAGAGCTACGTCTGCCCTTTCCAGGCGGTGTGCATCTACGTTTAAACCCTGCATGGCTTGGGCGAAAATAACTCCGCCAAGCAAAATTATTACTGCAACTCCCAGGATAATTTGCCATTTTCTTTGCATTTTTCTTCCTCCTTTAAATTTTTATTCCCTGGACTTGAGAACTTCTACCAGGTCTAATTTTTTAACTTTGTTCAGGGCGAAGCGCTGCGCTACCCAGATAGATAATACTGTAAAAACCACGCCCACAAGCAGTGACAAGGTGGATATCTCGGTGGGCATGGCATACATGTCGGTACTCCATTCCCGGGCAAATTGTTCTTGGATGATGGCGGCTAAAGGCATACCGGCTATAATGGCGAAAAAGCTCAAAAACCATTGCTCGAAAGTAATGACCGATAAAACTTCCCGGGAAGTCATTCCCAGCACCCGCATGGAGGCCAATTCCCGGTTGCGTTCCGATAAGATGATAAAGCTGGATATATATATAATGGAAAAACTAAAGATAATGCCTATAAAAACGAACATATAAACTATGCTGCCGGCTGCTTCCCATTCTTCTTCCAACGTTTCCCGAAGGCTGAGCCAGCCTTCTACGCCGGCGATTTTTTCACTTTCCCGGTAACGTTCATTGAGGGCAGCAGCGGTGGCTCGACCGCTTTCGGCACCATCTACCAGTAGAGTAGTGGCAAATGGCTCCTGGCGGGTTAATTCTTCCAGGGCCGAAATTTCTAAAAACGCATTCATTCCGATATACTGGGGAACTTTTTCCAAAACTAGCAGTTGAACTTTTTCCGGAAAATAGGGGCTGTCCACTTCTACCGAGTCACCCGGAGATAGATCCAGGTTCTGGGCCAGGCGTTCCGATAAAATAAGCCCGTCTTTGGAAGGAGGCACACGTCTGTTGTCCACGTCTAGTATGTTGTAGAGGGTGCTTTGCCGGGTAAGTCCCATTAGTATTATCTCTTCTTCATTCCAGTGGTGGTGGATGCTGACCGGCAATTCAATCATGGGTTCTACGCGTTCTATATCGGGCATTTTTTCCAGTTCTTGCTGGGCGGCACTGCGCGGTTGTGGTTCGGACAAATTAACCCTGGCATCGTAGGTTTCTACGTAGTCGTACTGGTGAAACATAAAAGTGGGCATGGTTTCATAGGCCAGAGACCAGGTAAAGGCAACCAGTGCACAGCTGATCATGATGCCGAAAAACATAAAAGCGCTTCTGCTGCGGCTTCTTCCCAAGTTACGCAGAGCCATTTTCCCCTGGACGGTGAGCATGGAAGTGAAAAATGTTATTTTTTCCAGGATGTTTTTACGGCCTGATGAAGGAGCAGGCGGCTGCATGGCTTCCGCAGGTTCCAGTTTCAGTACCTGGCGGCAGCCCATGTAACCGGCAAATCCCATGATCACCAGGGAAAGAATAATTCCCAGGGCCAGGTAAGAGAGAGAAAAACCGGCATAAGTTTCCGGCAGAATAAAGAAATCGTAGAGGAGGGAAGTGAGGGGATTGGCCATCCACATTCCCAGGGCGGCCCCAAGAACCCCGCCGCTTAGTGCCAGTACCAAAGAAAATGACAGATAGTGCAGAAGCACTTCCCGGTTGGTGTATCCGAGGGCTTTCATAATTCCGATATGGGTGCGCTGCTGTTCCACCAGCCGTTTGAGAAGAATAAAGATGATAAAGCCGGCTACAGCCAGGATAATGACGGGAAAAAAGGTGGAGAGCAGTTCGATAACCTCTATTTCTTCCTGAAGGATGAAATGGCTGGTCTGGTCTTCCCGCGGATAGATATTGGTAAGGCCATAAGGTTCCAGTTCCTGTTCCAGCCTTTCTTCCACTCGATCATAGTCGGCATCCGGGCTGAGCGTGAAAGCAAGGTTGTTTACCCCGTAGCTTATTTCAGGGAACATATCCCACATAGTTTCCAGGGGGAGGAAGGCAACACCGAATTGCTCCGGATTGGGATAAAGCTCGGCCTCATCCCTAATCAGATACACGAATTCGGGGCTTAACCCAATGCCCTGCACAATGATTTCTTTGAGTTCTCCTTCATGAATTAGTTCGAGGGATTCATCCTTTTCAAGCTGGTGTGCTTCCATGAAGGAAGCGTCCAGCAGGGCATAAGGTTCGCCCTCTATCAGCCCTTCCCCTTCTATAACCTGCATGTTATTAAGCCTTGCCGGGTCGGCCAGGTTTTGGGAAACAAGGCGCAGGTAAACGCTTTCATCCTTTTCGGCATCATTAACTCTTACTTCTGTGATCACCCTGCCGCTTACTTTTTCTACCCCTTCTACATCAGTCAGACCTGCTACGTCTTTTTTGGGCATGGAAACTACTTCGGCAAAGCCCTCGGCAAAATTCTTTTCTTCATAAAGAGTGGACTTGGCCAACTGTAAGTTGTCACTGGCAATGGAGAAAGACATGTAAACCAAAAGCCCGATGATTATAAGAACCAGGCAGGAAAAGTAAGATCCCTTGTTTCCCAGAATGTCGCGCATCATCTTTTTCCGAAGCATCACCAACTCACCTCTTCCGGTGGGATGGGTTCTTCATTTTCCCGCACCCATTCCACCAGGCCGTCCCTCAGGTATACTACCCGGTCGGCCATTTTGCTTATATTAGTGTTATGGGTAATAATAACAACAGTTTTCCGGTACGTGCTGCAAAATTTGCGGAGGATTTTTAAAATGTGCCGCCCTGTGGGTAGATCCAGAGCGCCGGTTGGTTCATCACAGAGGAGAAGCCGGGGGTTTTTGGCCAGGGCCCTGGCAATGGCTACCCGCTGCTGTTCTCCTCCGGAGAGTTGGGAGGGGAAGTGGTCTCCCCGGTCGGCCAGACCTATTTGTTCCAGGAGTCCATGGATGTCCAGCGGGTCGTTGGAGATCTGCACGGAAAGGTTCACATTCTCGTAAGCGGTGAGATTGGGCATAAGATTATAAAACTGAAAGATGAAGCCTACTTCGTTACGGCGATACCTGGTAAGTTCTGTTTCTCCGGCGTTATGGAGACCCTGTTTCCCGAAAAAGACCTCTCCCTCGCTGACCTGGTCCATGCCCCCAATGATATTTACCAGGGTGCTTTTACCCGAACCGCTTTCTCCCAGAACGACTACCAGTTCTTCCTCAAACAGTGACAGGTCAATTCCCCTTAGCGCATGCACGATGACTTCGCCCATCTGATATCTCTTTTTTACATTCCTGGCTACTATCAACTCTGTAGTCATAGTAATCTCCTCTCCACAACTTTTCTTCTTTTGTTCAATAATAAATTATGGAGGTTAGGGTTGAGACCTGACCAAAGTTAGGTTTTTTATAATTCATTTCAAGTTCTCTTGGCAGTTATTGGGAATATACTATGGTGATTGCTATGAGAAAGCCAACAGTATGATTTATCCCATGATAATGCACAGCTTCAGCAATGCTGTGTGGTGGTGGGTCTGACCATTGTAGGTAGTTATTGCTTATAATGGGCGCGGAATTATTAAAGATAATATTTATTAGGTTTACTTTGCT
>PUKQ01000017.1 GCA_003550565.1 Syntrophomonadaceae bacterium | reverse complement strand
CCCGTATTTCCTCAGCCAGCGTCCCCGTCATAATCGCCCACCCGATAATTAGAACCCCAAAAACCACTCTAGTCATTACTCATCTCCTTTTTACCAGAAATGCCCTCAAACAAAACTCGCTGATAAACAGGGTTTGACCTGATTTCACCGAGCAAACATGACGTAACAGTGGATGACCTCATCTGTTTAACCCCCCTGCAAGAAACGCAAGAGTGAACAGCCTCGCTCACTGCGCCAACATCCGGGGATTGTACCACATTTCCGAGGTACGATGCAACCTGCTTTGTGATGCGCTCCTGAAACTGCAATCGCCGGGAGTATTTCCACACAATCCGGGCGATTTTACTAAGCCCAATAACCCTGCCGCCGCTGGGGAGATAGGCAACATTTATAACCCCTGTGAACGGCATTAAGTGATGCTGGCAAACTGATGTGTACTCAATTCCAATTACTGATACAAGCGAGTTTCTGCTGAAACTTTCTGCATCTGCACCCCATAAATCCTCATCGGGGTCAACATCGCCATCAGGAAATTCAAACACTCCTCTTTCAATCAGAGAATCGTCGTAAGAATATCCCGATAACAATTCAGCCATTGCGTGCCGATACCTGCTTGCTGTTTTTCTCCTCTCTTCAGATGTAAGGATATCATCGCAAACATTCAATATTCTTTCCCTGTTACTCTCATCCAGACCATCTGGAAAAAGAAGTCCGAGTGTTCTAACAGAACACAATCTTCTATTACAACATCAACGAGTTGTTGAGTTCCAAACCTTGTCAAACCATCAGAAAACATTACTCTACTCTCCTCTTGTTAATCACAACCCCACACTTTGTGGTCTTGCAAACTCAATCTCCAACCGTGCCCACCCAACTCCCTCAACAGTATCAAAGCTCTACCAAAGGAAGGGAGTTTGTTCAAATCTATTTCAGAAACAACCTTAGCGTCAGGCGGCATTTCTGGGGAAAGGTACTTGGCTTCTGGAGTGAAGTAGGAACTCGGTAAAATACATCTTCCAAATTGTGAGGGTGTAGTAAACTGCTTTTCAACTTCTTTTACTTCTGCAAGTGTTGTATCCTTAGAAATAACCAATTTCAGTTCGTGACAAGCTGATAAGTGGATGTCTTGCCAGCCTCTATTTGTTTCTCTGTACTTTGGAGAGCACGTAACAAACAAATATGGGTGCATACGAAGAAACCCCGAACCAAATAAACAATTCGACTCGATTTCTTCTTTATATAAATCAGACCTTTCTTCTAATAGAGGAGAAGGAGGTAGGTCAAAACACCCGTTCGTTTCAATTTGTATAGTCAAGTGTCTTCCTGGGACGAATTCATTTAGTTCTTTACGAATTCGTTCTATGAACTCCCGATTGAGTTGAATCATTGGCTCCCCGCCGGTGAATACAATATGCCGTAACTTGTGGTCAACCAACCCATTACCAATTCTGCTGATTAGTTCACCTTCCGATATACTTTCTTTGAAAGAAAAGTCAGTATCGCAAAAAGAGCAATTAAGGTTGCAATGCGCAAACCTGACGAACAGGCTAGGCATTCCCTTAAATGACCCTTCCCCCTGTATCGTAGGAAAAATTGAATGCAATTGATACGCATCTGATGCTTTCTTATGTTTCATTCTTCGCCGGGTTCCGGGAGAAGCAGGCTCTATGCTGTACGTCATTTCTTTGTCCTTTCAAGAGGGTCCTCTACCATAGCAGATTCAAAAGCTTCTTTCCTATCTATACAACTTTCACACTTACCGCATGGTCCAACGGTCCGGTCCCCTTTTATACAAGACCACGTAGACTCAAAAGAAACCCCTAATGATTCTCCACGAAGCACCATTTGGTCTTTGTCGAATCTTATAAAAGGAGTAATCACCCTCACCTTCCTTTCACTGTTCCTGCTAAAAGACCAATTAATATTGTTTATAAACTCTTCAGAACAATCCCAGTATCTAGTTTCTTTTTCCCTGCTAATCCCGGACCATATTAAGACTGGCTCCTTGTTTCGAGAAAGCATTTCTCCTACTGAAGCAGCGATGGATATCATCATCATGTTAAGGTTTGGCGCGTAAGTAGGAGGTTCCTCAACTCTAAATTGTGGGAACTGTTTTTTGACTCGGGATATTATATCCAGTTTATGAACCAAAGGTGGCCGAACTAGTCCTCTAAGGTTAATCATAGTCAACTCATAAAGGCTGCTGCGTTCCGCAGCATAATTAGATTGGTCATATCCTATAGTTAAAGGATAAACAGACCCTGAATCTGCTACACAGTCGTGTAGGACGTGGTAAAGGAGAATGGCGCTGTTCAGACCCCCACTAGTCAGGACTACGTTAATCATTTCCCGTCTCCTTTTTTGCTTTTAATTGTCTTTGATTTCATCCACTCACGCACGATTTCATACAGGGCATCCGCATTCGTCATTCGATGGTTGTCAACCTTATTACAATACAGTTTTATAGCCCTATCAATTACAGGCTTTTGAGACTGATTAAAGTTGACTTGAACACCACCGTAGTTAAGGGAAACTTCTATACACTTTGCTTTCTTCCACCCCAACCTCTTAATTGCTTCGAGGGTGCCGTTCCCCTTGAGAACTTGCATTTTCTCATTGATAACTAGAGGAGTGACTTGACCAAAAGTTTTGAGCGACTCAACTATTATCTTGATGTTTTCTTCCGGGTGCCGCCTCGCATTTTTAGGATGCGGCTCTAATCTACTTACCGAAACTCTTTTCATTACACCCCCTCAATTTATTCGTCATCGGAATCCGCAAAAACTGTAGCGGAGTAGCTGGACGTTTCAGATACAGTTACGCTAGCTACCTTTATATATTCTGGAGCGCCAAAAAGCCCATCATCGAAAAGGGATACTTGAAGTTTTCCGAGAATCTGTCCAGCCAACCTTTCACAAGTTGGCTCGGTTTCAAACAACACGCATCGTTCAAACAAGGGCTGTAAGTGTTCCATATACTCGTGGTCTTCTTTCTCGTTCAACAACATTCCGTAGTCCCAAGAAGAAAGAATGGACTTCAATGCTTTTTTGACCACCTTAAAGTCCATCACCATGACATTAGACTGGTTCAAGTATTTCGATTCAATACGGACAACAACATCAAAGTTGTGTCCGTGTAGATATTTACAATCTCCACCATAGTTTGACAAAGCATGGGCAGCGCAAAAGCTCGATTTGACTTCAATTTGGTATTTCACTGTTAATCTCCTTT
>PUKQ01000020.1 GCA_003550565.1 Syntrophomonadaceae bacterium | reverse complement strand
CCACAGTGGTTTCTGATCCTGTTCCCGCAGTGGTGGGTATGCAGAAAAACGGCGGGATGGGCACAAATACTTTGAAAGGTCCTTTCATCATCCGAACCTTCATGAAAGGATTAGCAACCCGGGCTCCGATAATTTTGGCGCAGTCTATCGGAGAACCACCGCCAAAAGCCACTATTGCAGTGCATTTATTATCCCGGTAAACTCTGAGGCCTTCCTCTACATTTTCAATAGTTGGATTAGGCTGCACATTATCAAATATGGTATATTTAATACACTGTTCTTCCAGTGAATTTAAAAAGATAGAAGGGAGTTTAAGCTTTGTCAGGGTTTCATCAGTTACTACTAATACATTTCTAATTCCCTGTTCTCTAATTTTCTCCGCCAGCATCTTAACGGTGCCCGGACCGGTTAAAAGGGCAGGATCCGGAATTTTCACGATTTTTGAGGCATTTTTCATTACCATGGTATAGAGCCGGAAGATTCTTTTCTTTGCAAACCAGATCATTTTTACACTCCGTTATATTGTATTTTATATTAATACTTGCTTAAAAGCTGATAATCTATACTTTTAACGGATAGTATCCGTATTCTTCCACAGCTTCTTTTGCCGCCATGAGGTTGATCATGGAAGAGCCCCACATAGCACTGCAGGTCGGGAGTATCATTAGTTTATTGGTATGCCCTAACTTGACTATGTTTTCCTTCACCCGGTTCTTTACATCTTCAGGTGTCCCGGATACTATTTCATTGTTAACATATACTGAAGCACCGGCAATTAAGAGATCAGGATATTTTTTATTAAATTCGACCCAGTAATCCAAATCCAGGGGATGGCTACCGTTAACCCCTACTATAAAAACTCCCTCTTCTCTCATCTTGTCCACCATCTCATCCCAATAGGGCTCAAAACCGCAGTTATGGACCATCAGAGGGAGCTGAGTCTCCTTGCAAAACCTTGCTACATACTGCCCTTCAAACTTCCAGGCATCCTCGAAGCTTAACATATGTTTGTTGAATGCATACTGGCAATTAAAAAGAACAAAAGGCTTTCCTACAGCATCCACAAATGCCTTATAAAAATCCATCTGTGATTCATATATTTTGTCACATAGTTTCAGCAGTAAATCAGGATTTTTTACCACGTCTATATATGCTCTGCTACCGCGCAGCAGTTGCACGTTTGACCAGGTTAGACTTGGAGAAAACATGGTTCTCGGTCCGGACATTTCTTCAATATATTTATATGCCTCAAGTAATGTGGGCCAGGGTTCTACTTTCCGGTGGTCCGGAATTTCAAGTTTTTCAATATCCTCTTCTGTCTCACAAATTTTACCTTCATGGATAAAAGGCGTGTCGTAGTCCTTATATTCCACCAAATGCCCCTTGCCGTTAGCTTTAGCAAAGGCAATCGCCTCAAAGGGAGCCATATACCCGCCACCCGGAGCAACCGGTACTACAATATCAGAGCCTAAAAAATCACAGGTTTCAATACTGGCTTTTGCCAGTTTCTTACCGCTGGTTAGCATTTCGCCGATGGTTAAACCGGAAATCCTTGCTCCCAATGCTTCGGTTGCATTCATATAGTAAGGAATACGATCCGGTTGGTTTCCCACAACCACATCAACCATCCTCTGATTAGTCCTAATCCATTCTTCTTTTGTTTTCATAATATATTCTCCCTTCAAAAATTTTAATGGCTTATTATTGCTTTTTCAGACCGTTTTTAATCACCCCGATTGCCTGCCAGGCATCAGTGGCAAAAAGATCAGCACCAACGCTTTCAGCAACCTGCTCGTTTACCACTGCCCCGCCGATTATTGTGAGAGCATCAACATTTTCAGTCTTCAGGTGATGGATAGTTTCCGTCAGCTTTGAGATTCCAGTGGAAAGAAGGCAGGAGATAGCCACTAAATTTGCATTTACCGCTTTTGCCTCTCTGGCAAATGTCTCAGGAGGAACATCCACGCCAATATCGGTTACCTCGAAACCACTCGCTTCAAATAAAGCGCCCACAATAGCTTTTCCTATATCATGGATATCACCCTGAACCGTGCCCAGAACAACTCTACCTTCAGAATCAGCCGAATCATTAGCGGCTATCTCGGGCTTCAATATAACCATCACCTGATTCATCACGTCAGCACTCATCATTAATTCCGGCAGAAAAAATTCTCTTTTCTCAAACTTCTCACCCACGTACTGCAGCCCCTCAATTAGACCACCTGACAAAATCTCTTTTCCGGGAATACCTTTTTCCAAAGCTTCCTTTACAGTACTAATCAACTTGTCCGTCTCAAAATTGACCATAAGTTCTTTAATCTGTTCAAGCATTGCCTCTTTCTCTGTCATTTTATTACCTCCCTTGTTTATTAATATTTATTTATATTGCTTAAAAAAGTCTGTAATTACCTCTTTTAGTTTTTCTGCATCACCGGATTCAATTTACGGCGTTATGCGGAAGTATCCCCCTGACTGATGGCTCCTGCTCAAATGAAGTAAGATTAAAGAATAATGAAACCCTTTCATCTGTCTCGATTAAGCCTTTAATATGTCCAATTACCTTGCAACCCTCTTTTTTAAGATTGAGGGCTAACTTGGAAAGAAAGCTTTCAATATTTTCCCGGAGCTGAGTTCCTGAATCAAAAGGAAATTTTCCTTCATATGTAAAAACAGTTGGGACTTCTTCATGCTTACTCATTGAAAGCTCGGTCATCACTTTCACCTCTGCCTTTCCGAATAAGTATATACGTTACATTTCATCTAACCCTAAGTCAGCAACAGTTTCTTTTAGAGGTATCCCGCTCTTTTCGTCCCAACCTATAGCTTTCCAGTAGCGTGACATCATCTCATCTATAGGAACCTTTAAACCTTTAAGCGGACCGTCTTTTAAAGGAACATCTCCGCTTAGACGGCGGTTCAATTTAAAGTCTACCGGATTAATCCCTTCACGGATATTAAATAACTGGCGCAGAGTTTGGATGCGTCTGCCGATTTCCATATATTCGTCTGCAGTTTTATCCCATCCCGTTGTGTAATTAAGCCATTCAAAAACTTTCCAGTGCTGAACACCCAGTATGGCAGCAAAAAGACAGCCCCCCGAACCGTCAATAACTTGCTTAAAACAGGCACCGGCAACCGCTTTTAATGCCCCTTTTTCCGAAGGAATATATTCCTGGGCCTTGGGGTGTTTTTTTACCACAGGAGCCCAGGACACCTTCTCCCAAAGCCTCATAGATT
>PUKQ01000212.1 GCA_003550565.1 Syntrophomonadaceae bacterium | reverse complement strand
GAGAACGTGTGACAATGGGGACGGGGCAATTTTGTCACATTGGGTGATAGTGTGACAGTGGGGACGGGGCAATTTTGTCACATTGGGTGATAGTGTGACAGTGGGGACGTGACAGTGGGGACGGGGCAATTTTGTCACATTAGGTAGCAGAGGGGTAGCAAGGGGACGGGGTACCTGCTACATAAGTGAGGGGTGTGATGGGCGAGGTGTCAAAAGGAAGCCATCCATTTTTTGCGCACACCCCAAAACAAACAGTAGAAGAGTGCCAAGAGGAACCGTCAGGCTGTGTGATAGGTGGCCTCAAAAGACATATTTTGGCAAAAGGTGTCAAAAGGAACCGTCCCCTTTGCACCTCCCCCCCAAAAAACAGAAAAAGGTGCCAAAAGGAACCGTCCCCTTTGCACATGTGTGACAAAATTGCCCCGTCCCTACTGACACACAAAATTGCCCCGAATAACACACTTATCCCGTTTACTTTCGGAAGGGAATGTTTATAAAATGAAAGGAGGGGTGTAGCACGTACCCCGTCCCTCTGCTACATGCCTATGTTTGCTCGTGCCGGGTGGGACCCCTGGTTGCCAAAAAACCGATGATTAACAGGACCAACCCTATAGCCGCATAAATAAGGGAGTAATTAATTATTAGGCTCTGGGCGTAATTCAGCACTTCTGGCAATAAAGGTGCCAAGTCCTCTAAGAGGAAATGAATTTCGCCATATTCCGGCAGGCCCTCTACAAAAGCGGAGTCTTTTAAGCTTCCTTTCCGGGAAGATATAACCAGCATTGCTCCACCCAGGTAACTAATGCCCGAAGCCAGCAGCGAAGCCCCTACCCATTTGGCGCCCCGGCCAAAGCCGGCCAGGGAGAATGCCAGTATTATTAAGAGGGCGAGCATGATGAAGTAAAAGAGCATTGCGTATGAGCGGTAATTTCGAATAAAACTCATTCCCACGACGACCTCTTTATCCAGCTCTTCCGGGTCATCAATTTGGGTCACCACGAGGGTGTCGGGGAATTCCATCTTTTCCAAATACTCTATGACCAGTTCCTCGGTTAGTTCCGTGTGTTCCAGTTCTTCCGGGGCTTTTTCATCCAATTCCACGGCTAATTTATCTTTAAATATTTCCTGGCGGTCCTGCAGGTCAACCGTCAGGCTCAATTCTTCTTGTTCGCCCTTTAGAAATAAGACATATTCTGCGGCCACGTTTGACATCTGCTGCTTTATCCAGTCCTCATCAAAGGCTTCTTGCAGGGCAATATTTACAGCGGAGTCTTGTGCGCCTTCTTCTTCCGCTTTACCATACTCAATTCCCATCTGGCTGAGCACGGCTTCTCGCACCGGAGAATAAATCTCTGTTTCTTCAATCACGGTATCATAAAATTGCTGCTCAAATATTGTATTTTCCACAGAAAGGCCAAAGAGGCTGGCCCAGCCGGCAATCAGGATAGCAATAAAGATTACTATTAAACCGAAAAGATTCTTTTTCTCCATAAACGCTAGCACCTACCCCTCTTATGAAAAAAGCTCTTCTATGATACGTTCCGTTTCTTCCATGTCAGGATCCAGATACCTTATATCGGCAGGGTCGTAAGGTTCCCCGGGAACAACTTCCATAACCACGTCGTCTTCTTCGATGCCGCTAAAATGCAGGGCCATTCCCACGGCGTCAATGCCACTTATATCCGTATCCACATAATGCTGGATTGCCATCATGATATAAAAATAGCTGTCGGGTGCTTTTTCCTTAGCCTTATCTTCGATCTTGCGGATTAAAGCCTGGTGGCGCTCCACCCGGGGGATGTCCGGGCCCGGGTGCTCGGGGTAATATGTGGTATAATCATAAGCCATGTCGCCATCCAAAATCTGGGTGCCTTCTTCGTGGATGTGAGGGCTGTAATTAACCAGCCCCGAAGGAACATCCATTTCCACCCCTTGCAAGAAGTTAACTATATCCCGGAAGGCAAAAAAGTTCATGCCAAAATAGTAATCGATGGAAACTCCCGTGAAATTTTCCAATGCTTCTTGCAAAAGCTCCGACCCTCCATGTGAATGGGCATGGGCTATTCTATCCTTTCCTTCCCTGCCGGGAATTTCGGCATAGGTGTCGCGGGGCACGGAGAGGACGTGGGCTTTTTCTTCCTCCGGAAACACTTTAACCAGCGCAATCATGTCAGACCTGTCTGTGCCTTCTAAAATAGTTCCTTCTCCCAGTGCATCTTCGGTGCCCACTCCATATACCAAAAAGGTATAGGTATCCTTTTTCTCAAATACTTCGGTTTTCAGTTCTACGTAAATATCTTCAGCAGAGCGGAGCAGATTACCCTGTAATGCATCCACGCTCCTGAAGAACCCTAAAATGAAATAAATGGAAAAGATAAGGACGAGTAAAAGAATTATCACCGCTGCCACCGAAATCAAAGATACCCTTTTTTCCACTCCTGATACCCCCTGAAGCAACTTACACATGAATTACCTTATTCATGAATAATTAATTTTCTCAACAAATATACTATACTATGTTGTTTAAAATAAATTTCTGAATATATTTCGCCAAAAAAATTATTATACCTGCCAATTTGTTTATTTTTTTAAAAAAATTTCATGATCTGACAGATATAGAAAGTAAAAATTGCGGGGAGAGGGGGGAAGGGAAGGATAGTCTCTAAAGGAATACTAATCCTGTTTGTCAAATATTATTAAGAGCACACTAAACTAAGCTAAATCAGGAGGTCTCACTATGCAGATTAACTCAGACCTGGTAGGCCTGAAATTAAAAGAATATACCACCGAGGTTGACTGGCGTCAGACCACCAACTACGCGGCTGCCGTCCGGGACCTGAATCCCCGTTACTTTGACGATGAGCAGCCGGCGGGTTTGGTGGCCCAGCCCATGTTCGCCGCGGCGGTCAGCTGGCCTGTAATATCCAACATAACTGCATACATCGACCTTGGAGGGGCCGTCGCCGGGGTGCTGCACACCATGGTCCATTACACGGAATACCTTCACTTCCACCGCCCCATAAAACCGGGTGACCGACTGTCAGCTACAGGGGAGATCGCCGGCATATTTCCACGGCGCAACGGAACCCACGTAATATTCCGGTTTCCGTTTACCGATGCTCACGGAGAGCCCGTTTTCACCGAATACCTCGGAGGAATGCTGCGGGGAGTGGAATGCGCCGATAGCGGGCGGGGAGGAGACAGCCTGCCTGAGGTGCCCCCGCCGGGTGAAATATCTTCT
>PUKQ01000070.1 GCA_003550565.1 Syntrophomonadaceae bacterium | reverse complement strand
TTTATAGTTTTTCTCTATTTTTAAGGGCTAAATACACAGCATGAAAATGGGCGTGATTTCAAGAGCCTTGTTTTTTCACATCAAATCTAACTTTTTATCCCTAATTATACCTTACCTAGAGCACTAGGCCGGAAGAAAGAACGAACGCCGATGCTAGGAAGACGAATGTGATGTTTTTCGATATTGTCGTAAAAAGTATAAAATTCCAAAATAACTTTAAATATAACGGTGTTATATGTGTCCTAGGTGTGTGAAAACATGAAGAAAAAAATCGAAAAAATAAACGTGAAATTGTTGAGCTTAGTACTAGCGACTGTTTTGGTGATGGGCTTGAGTTTTGTGCCGTCGATTTCGACAGCAGACCACGTAGAAGAGAATATCGCCTTTGTTCCGAATTCGGGGGAGGCTAGTGTATCTAGAGTGAATTTAGATACCGAAGAAGAGATAGCGAGATACTACACAGCCCCAAGAGAAGATCCGAACCCCTCTGATTGGCGAACAAACCGAATAGCTTTAGATTCAGAAGGCAACGCTTGGGTTATCAATACCGGAGCTGACGGTTCAGACCTTCAAGGATCTATAGTCCGCATTCAGAGAGATACAGAAGGATTGGACACAAACGAAGACCCCGACAACCCAATGGACTTTGGAGAGGATGAAGCAGTAGAGAAATTTGAAGTAGGTGAACCTGGTGATATGCCGAGAGCTATTGCCTTTGACGACGATGGGTATATTTGGGTAGGCTTCTATCAAGGAGGTCAGTTGAGTCAATACGAATATGAAGATGGAGAGCTCGAATACATGGATTCTTGGTCCCCAGAGGATCTACATATAGGATACTACAATATTGAATTCGGCCCCGATGGAATTCTATTCATATCCAGCCGAGATTCAGAGCCCAGTGTAGATCCGGACACAGGGATCTACAGTTTTGACGGAGAGGATTTCGATAGAGAAACTACGTTCGATCCATATTTTCTGCTGATATCCGATGATGGAGATGTCTATGCTTCTTCCTACACAGGAGGATACATATGGGATCGTCAAGAAGATGAAACGATAGATGTTACCGTTGATGATGACTATACCGAAGCTCATCGTGGCATGGCTTTTGACGACAACGGTAGAATCTGGATTGCCAGCACAGATGAGCACAGTGGAGGAGACCGAGTCTACTGGTTGGACCTAGAAACTGAAGATACAGGTTATATCACCGTCGACACCGATTATGGAACTACTCCGATAGGAGTAGGAACAGATGCCCATGGAAATATGTGGACAGTACTACGATCTGATAACTGGGATGAAGGATTTATTCAGGCATTCGATCCCGAGACTGGAGAATTTGTAGGAGCGGTTGAAGTAGGTAATCGTCCCTACGCTTACGCTGACATAGTTGTGGAAGAAATCACGTATGAGATAAGCGGCTACAAGTACATGGCAGAATGGGAAGACGATGAATGGACAGCCGGCGAAGGTCTAGAAGGCTGGACTATAAACTTAGAGCAAGAGATAGAAGGTGAATGGCAAGTAATAGAAACTACCGAAACTGATGAAGATGGAATGTACAACTTCACAGATTTAGAAGCTGGTGAATACAGAGTGTCCGAGCAACTGCAAGACGGATGGGTCCAGGTATACCCTGAAGAGGATTATCACGAAGTGACTCTACCAAATGGAGAGGACGAGGAGTACAACTTCTTAAACAGACATGATGAACAACCACTAACACCTGGCTATTGGAAGACCCACTCCGAGTACGGTCCTGCAGGATATGACGAGACCTGGGATATGATCGAAGATGATGCCGAGGATACAGAATTCTTCCTGAGCGAACAGAGTTATATCGAAGTGTTATGGACGCCCCCGCAAGGAGGTAACGCCTACTACATACTGGCTCATTCCTATATCGCTGCAGAGTTGAATTTCTACAATGGAGTGGATCCATCGCCGGTAGAAGATGAGTTCGATGAAGCGACGGATCTTTTTGAAGAATACACGCCGGATGATGTCGGAAGTTGGAGAGGTAACCAAGGAGAAAGAGGTTACTTCCTTGATCTTGCCGAAACCCTAGATGATTACAACAACGGAGAATATTTCGAGTACTAGTTGGATTCTAGACCAATCACAAACTAAACCTCTTTCCTTTCTTTTTTCTATTTATTATTTCGTTTGAGGGGACTGTAAACAGCCATCCCCTAAAGGAAGTGGCGTTTAAGCCGGTCGATCAGGTATAGCAGTCAAGAGTTTTCTGGCCTGACCGTGATGTTTCATTGAGATATGTTGGTTTCGACTGCCAATGCTTTTCTTGTTGTCTCTTGATATAATGTTCTACAGTTTCCAATTTGATCTCACCTATCGATTCGTGAAAATACCCATCACTCTAGAATTGATCAACCTATAAGAAAGGCCTGATCGTTTTTCTGATATTTTTTCTTTTTTTATACAAGCTATACCCTTTAAGTTCCTGGGCTATCTTTGCAACGCTATAGTTTTTAAAATCGCTCAAATACAAATGTACATGATCCGGTCCATGTTCAATGGCTTCTACTTCAATGTCTAATTTTCTAGCTTTTTCTTTAATGACTCTTCTGCATAGTTCTCTTACAGCCCTTATAGTGGAGACATACAGAATCTACTGTCGTTGTATCTCTCGGTTCTCTTTGAAATTCGATCGAGAAAAGATGGGAATCTTAAGGAACAAGAAGTTTATGTCGTATTCTATGTCCTTCTCTAACTCAAACATCACTTCATTGACCTCTTCATTGGTCAAATAACACCCCAATGCTTCGGTCAAATCTCCCGTCGTTGCATAATTCAGCTCTGTATCTATCAGATGTTTTGTATCGTATTTCGTTAAGTAATCTTCTAGGGCCTCACTTCTAATATAATCTTCTTCCAACAAAAGAATCTCTATGTTCATTAAGTAACTTAATATTAATACAACACAACTATATACTAAAATTTTGCTACAGAAAAAACAAATATCTGATCCTCAAAATGATGGTATAGAAGGACTATACTACGGGTTTGAACTTCCCCAGACGATGAACGAGAAATCTAACGGTTATTGGAATCCAAGTTACGGCATAATCTACTGTGCTCTGAATAGGATGAAAAAATGGATTCATCGAGAGAGCCCACAGAGAACACGAGGTTAGAAAATACTACCAGTTAACCGTAGAAGGCGAAGAAGAGTTTGAGCTCTAAATTCGAGATTTAACTTATACCTTCAAATTCCTGTTTTCATAGAATGA
>PUKQ01000211.1 GCA_003550565.1 Syntrophomonadaceae bacterium | reverse complement strand
TTGCGATACTGCCGCACCTTGGGAGAGTCAGTATTGATAACCATATCTGAAGCTACAGTAGTAACACAAGATGCCATTAAAGTTCCGGTTTCTTCATTTTCCACCAAACAAAGCCTGCATGCCCCCACGGGCTCTAAATTTGGGTCATCACAAAGCGTGGGAATATTTATGCCCGATTCCCGAGCTAATTCCAAAATTGTCATGCCTGCATGGCCGCTTACTACTCGTTGATTAATAGTAATTGTTATTGAATGCAATGAGCAACCTCCTTCCATTTATACTTCTAATATAAACAGTAGAGTATGGTTAACTCACGCATTTTTGTCCATTGCCAGGCCTTTCACCCCGGCTGACAGCCCTAACCGCTTCCAAAAGTTTAGAACTTGCACTTTTCTTGGAGACAAAGCCAAGAGCGCCCGCCTGATTACTTGCCAATAAATTCTGCTCATCATCATATTGGCTAAGCATGAGCACTTTTACATTTTCTTTACACTGATTCGCAATCTGTTTGGTGGCCTCAATACCATCCCTGTCTGGCATTACTACATCCATCAGCACCACATCGGGAGAAAGCTGAAGTGCTTTGTCTACAGCTTCAACACCGTTGATAGCTTCACCTACAATATAAATATCCTGCTGCAGGTTTAATAATGTGCGGATACCTTCCCTGACCATGGCATGATCGTCGGCAATAAGCACCTTTATTTCCGTCGCTTCCACAGCTATCAACTTCCAAATTTCATTGGCCAGAACCTCAGTTTTTATTGGCTTGCAAAAATACTCTACGGCTTCTACACGCATTCCTTCATCCCGGCGCCACCCCCGGTTCAAATGATTTTCGGGGGATGCGTCTAATACTACATGGGGGACTTCTTTCAAACCCGGTGTTTGTTTAAACCATTTATGCAGCCGATATGCTTCTCCCCGGGGCAAAATTGTTCCCAACAAGATCAAGCTCGGTTTATGGGCAAGAACAATTTGACGTGCCTTTTCTTTTTCAGAAGCAATCATGACTTCACATTCCAGCAGCTGCAAATCATCTTGCAATGACCTGGCAAACTCCATATCATCCTCAATCACCAAAATTAAGTCTTTCCGTTTCATTTTTAACCCTCCTTTTTTTGTTAAGGTTAAATGCCAACCTTTAATTTTCTAAATTATATGACAAGTCAAAATTTTTGTCTTGAGGGGTTTCCCCTAGATGAACATACAAAAAACACCTCTTTTTTTAATGGCCGCATTCCCTTGCATTTTAACCGTAACGCCAAGAATTCTTCTGCTATACAAGTTAGAGGTGAATTGGTGAAGCTTTAGTAAAAACCAACTTAGTACTATTGGGTAACTGACAGAATCAGGGTAGGTTCTACCATTTGAGCCCGGGTAAACTTGCAACATTAGCCTTATTGAGCAGGAAGTCCCCACTTTTAGAAGCAAAAGTACTTCACAAGTACATAAAAAAACCATGTTAATGGTTCGGTCACTTACATTATTTTATTCATTTCCAGCATAAAGCCGAAGAGATATTTAGGTTTTCGAATTAAGGGAATATACAAAAGGACTTTGCGGTTAAACCTATAAAATAATTATTCCTTTACGCATAGCGTACTTTACTAAATCCACTCTATTTCTTAGATCTAATTTGCTCATAAGCCTTGTTTTGTGCCCTTCTACCGTTTTGGGGCTTAATACTAAATATTCCGCTATCTCGCGGGTGGTATAACCTTCCGCCAGCAATTTAAAGATTTCTCGCTCTCGGCCGGTTAAAGTTGAAAAAGGATCGCGGTTTTTCTGTGAATTTTCTGCCCGAAAATCATTCACCAGGTATTTTGCCACCTGGGGAGATAAAAATGAATTACCGTGATATACTGCCCGGATACCGTTAACAAGTTCAGTAGACACCACAGATTTGTTAATAAATCCTGCAGCTCCTGCTTCAATAATTTCAAATACATGTTCCCGGTCATCATATTGAGTTAATATCAATACTTTCACCGCAGGATATTCTTTACAAATACGGCGGGTTGCTTCAAATCCATCCATGATCGGCATAACTATATCCATTAACACTACATCCGGCTGAAGCTTTTCTAGCAGTTCCAGAGCCTCATAGCCATTAGCTGCTTCCCCCAAAACTACGGTCTCGGGAGAAGTTTCCAATAAGGCGCAGATGCCTTCACGGACAATAGCATGATCATCCACCACCAATAACTCTATCTTTTCCATTTTTAATTCACCCTTCCATAAAAGATATGAAGTATATTTGCCTGTATGGAGGAAATCAAATTTTGCTGCTTTATTTTTTTACTAACTCTCTGCCAAACAACGGCAGTTCTGCAGTAACTGTTGTTCCTTCACCCGGTTGTGTCTGCACAGAACAACTACCCCCGATAAGGATCATTCGTTCCTTCATGTTCAAGAGTCCATATCCCCGGCCTTTTTCTCTCATTTCAGTGAGCCTGTCAATCTCAAATCCTTTTCCGTCATCGCTGATAGTTAATATTAACTTTTCCTCCCTCTGCTTTAAAGATACTTCCACATTTTCTGCCTGCGCATGTTGAATAATATTTCCTACAGCACCTTGAGCCCATCGGAATATACTGAGTTCTTCTTCGGGTAAAAGTTGCCTCTCTACGTTATCCAGGTCAAAATGGACATTTATCCCTCGGGAAGCTACATTTGAGTAAATGTGTTGACGGATAGCAGCCACAAGGCCTAAAGTATCAAGCTGTGTCGGCCGGAGATCCGCAATTATCCTGCTAATTTCCGCATGAATTTGGACTGTTGAATCATGAGTTTTTTGCAGTATTTCTTTAAAGTTTTGATCTTGAATCCCATTGTTCTCCGCCATTTCAATAAGGGCCTGTAAATTAAGAGCCAGTCACGCCATGATTTGGCTGGTTTCATCATGAAGATCACGGGCTACTTTCTTGCGCTCCTCTTCCTGGGTAATGATAACCTGACGCGCTAATTGCCTGTACCTTTCCCGGCTTTCTTTCAACCGCTCTTGAAGTTTGGCCTGCTCTACCGCAATACCCAGTTGATCGCCGATAGTTTGTAAGAGGTGAAAATCTTTTTGAGTAAACTTACGTGGCTTTTGACTGGTACAATTCATAACCCCCAAAACTTTTTCTTTAACCTTTAGAGGAACACTTACAAATGCTCTTAATCCCTCCAGGCTGATTAAATCGGGGCGGGTTGCATCAGGCTCCGCAGAAATGTCATCTACGAGTATTGCTTTTCCGCTTTGAGCAACTTTTCCGGCT
>PUKQ01000124.1 GCA_003550565.1 Syntrophomonadaceae bacterium | reverse complement strand
AGGGGTGCTTCGGGAATCTGATGGGCCTTGGGACGAGGCCCGGCTTTCGGAGGTATCCGGGCTTTCTAGGTTGTCTTTGATGCGGCGGGCTTCTTCTAAGGTAACGGCGGCGAGCTTGAGCTCCGATTCTGCGGCCCCACCGGCGGTTTCCACCTGGACTGATGCCAGGCCAAAAATGCGGTGTATAATCCCCCTTACTATGTTAACCGTCTGCACGCGTTCTTTCTTGATGGAGCGTTCCTTCTTAAGTAGTATCCCCGCTTTGATGTGCAAATATCCCTCTTCGTAGCGATAAGTATAAAAGGCCCAGCTTAAGGCAAAGTAGATGGCCGATATCGCCATCACTGCCGCCGCTCCAATCAGAAAGGTGAAGAGGCCGCGGGTTAAGTCTCCGCCAACTACGTTGCCGAATGACACCAGGAGGAGGGGGAGCAGGATGTTTGCCGCCCCCTTGAGGGTGCTCACTAAAATCATGAGGGGATGCTGGCGCTTCTGTTCATACATCTTCATCACTCACCCGGGCCAGGGCGGATATTTCGCCCCTTAGTTCTGCCGCTTTTTCCCGGGAAAGGGCGGGAATACGGTGGTCGGTGGCGGCGGTGGAAATGCGGAGGGTGGCCAGACCGAAGTAACGCATGACGGGGCCGTGTTCCGTATCCACGTGCTGGACCCGCACCATGGGGATGAGGGTGCGCCGGATAATAATTAAGCCGCGCTGGATGTCTATTTCTTCCTCCCGAATTTCATAGCGCCAAATGCGCATGCGGTAGCGGGGAATTACTACCGCATCCAGGAAGGTATATACCACTACTGCCGCCAGGGCGAGCCATCCCCAGAGGGGCGGCCAATCCCATACCATTTGGCCCAATATAAGATATGCTACGGGGATGAGTAAAAGCGCCAGGCCCAACAAGAGGCCGCTGAAAAACCACGCCTTTAGGGCGCGGGGGTCAATGCGTTCGCGGGGTTCCGCCTCCATGTTTAATCCTCCTTTAAAGTTTCGGGGCACATTGAAAATTAATTTAGGTTTTATAGATAACAACCTATAATTACATCACAATAATCACAATATATCATTTTTCAAGATGAAACATAAACCCCTTTAACAAAAGTTCATCGTAATGAAACCCGGTATTCGATCCGGTCAAAGACTTCTTTTATTATGGTGGGGATTAAGAATACCCACCACAGGTAAAGCCACAGGGGCATTCCCAGGAATACGGGGTTTATATACTGGTAGAGTCCGAATGTTATCAATAGTCCTTCGTAAAGGAACGCATAGGGCAGTATCAACACGATGGCCCACTCATTTTTCTTCAAAGGAATTACAGTAAACCGGATTGCAATGACAGTTCCATAAATGAGGGCGGGGACCCACCATTCCATATCATAGGTGTTATAGATTGCAATTCGAAGAATAATCAAAATAATTATATCTAAAATGAGTTTCCCGTCTACCCATCCCTTTAAGTAAGGCCCATTAGGATGAAATGCCTCCCCCTTGAACATTGGTAAATTAAATACCTTGCGGAACATCAGGAATATTTGCCCCCAGAAAAGAATCATCCACAAAGGGATGAGTTCGCTCAGAAAGGGAATAAAGTCAAGTGATGTGTAAGAATACACCTCATTAAGCATGGACATTAGGTCATTCCCGCCGCCAGCCACCACCCCCAGTAGGTAAAATATTAAATCACCCTTCTCATAAACAGTAATAAAACGGATGACAAGGCAGACCGCAAAAATAACGGTAAGGATAACCGTATAACGCACTTCTACTGCTGCCGAACGGGCTAAAAACCCAATAGCTACGGTAGTTAACAGCATAAAAAGCGCTTCCCAGGATACTCTCTGTTCCGGCGTTTTCGGAGGATACCCCAGCAATTCTTTAAAAAGACCTGAATTTGCCATTACTTCAACAACCCCCTTATTTCTTTAATTAATCCGCTCATTAAAATGCCTTGCGTTAAGCCACGGACATACATGTCTGTCACGCAATTCTGCATCCACGCGCATTGTCCCTGGCATTGGTGCGGATCATTTCCATGAAAGTAAGTGGGATCAACTAGATCCCCGGCAGCGCGGTGAACTTCCGTAGCGCTGCCATAATGGAGAACATTCACTTTGGTTGCTTTTTTATAGGCTTTACACGGCCAATATAAGCAGCCATCGTGGTCAATATGATCAAATACCACCGGGAAACAGTAGAAACCGGTACCTCTCAGCAATCTTTCCAAAGCCTTTCTTGAAGCAATCATGGGATAACCTTGCTCGGCTCTCTCTATTATTAGGGAAACCAGGCGCCGGTAGTCGTTATTCTTGATTAGCTCCCAATCCGGCTGATTTCCCAGATTGGCAGATACGGGCGAAAACGTTATCCCCAGGTCATTACACCAGTCTAGTATATCAAAAGTATCCTCAATATTATCGCTGTTAATAACCGTGTTGGCCACAAGCTTAAACGGCACGTGGTTTCGTAAAATGCTCAGGGTTATTATGTTGCGTAAAGTTTTTTCCGCAGTTTTACGGTTGACCTGATATATCTGCGCCAGCTTGTTAAGGTCCAGAGAATCGAGGGAAACAATAATCACATCCATCTGATGTAAAAAAAGGCGGTAACCGGGTTTTAGCAGCAAGTCACAAATTATTGATCCGTTGGTGTTTATCATATTAAACATGTCGAAGCTGGTGGAGTGTTCAAGTAAATCGGGAAGGTCTTTTCTTAAGGTGGGTTCCCCTCCGCAATAGTAGATGGCGCTGGATTCCTTCATAATTTCAATTAATTTCTTCCCTTCCCGGGTGCTCAGATTTTTCTTGAGCCCTTGTTTATACAAATCGGGATATATGTTTCCGCGATGATCAGAGCAATAGGAACAATTGAAATTGCAATTGTTGGTCATGGTCCATATATAAAAAAGCGGCATAAAATTGTGGTCCTGCCGGCTCATTTTTTGCTTGTTGATGCGGAAATTTTTTAAAGTTTTGTTTATTACTTTTATTTTTCTTTTTTCCAGAAGGCTGCCTTGCAAAGCATGTTTGGGAGGGATATTGCCGGCTATATCTGAAGCCAATTCTTTTGCTTCGAGAAAAAGCAACTCCCAGTCAGGATGATTTTCTTTAGGTTGATAGCGGATAAATTTTGTTGTTAATTCTCCCATAATAGAGAAACCTCCTAAAAGGATAAGGGCTCTCCACACAAGCTTAACACATCTAGAAAATTTCGGGGCGGAAATTCTTAAAAAAGTTTGCGGGAATTATACGGGTGGGTTGTGGGTGGGTTGTGGGTGGGTT
>PUKQ01000106.1 GCA_003550565.1 Syntrophomonadaceae bacterium | reverse complement strand
TTCATACCACGGCGGCAGCTGCCGGATCATGAATGTGGACTCCAGTATGTCCAGGTAGTTTCGAATGGTATTGTCCGAAGCTCCGAATGAGCGGCCCAGTTCAGAATAGTTGACGGTCTGGCCGTGATAATGAGCCAGCATCATCCAGAAACGTCCAAGGGCCCTGGGAGGTATGGAAAATCCAAGGGCAGGAATGTCGCGCTCCAAAAACGTGGCCATGTATGACTTGCGCCAGGCAGCGGATACACGGTCCGAAGGTGCCAGAAACGAAGGCGGAAATCCCCCGGCCAGCCAGAGCATGTCTTGTTGATCCGCCCTGACTTCATGCACGGAAAAGGGCGTAAGCTCAATGTAGCCGATCCGCCCGGCCAGAGTTTCCGAGGATTGACGGAGAAGATCCCGCGAAGCGCTGCCAAGGATCAGAAAGCGGGCCGGATTGTCCCGGCGGTCCACCAGCACCCGCAGCACTTCAAAAAGACCAGGCGCTTTCTGCACCTCATCAATGACTACCAGCCCCTGCAGGCCTTCCAGGGCAAGTTTGGGAGAATCCAGACGGGCCAGATGAGTGGGGTCTTCCAGGTCGAACCGCGTAACCGGGGAACTCACATAGTTGTCGCCATACATCCCGGCCAGGGTCGTTTTTCCGCACTGACGGGGTCCCAGTACAGCCACAACAGGATGAACTTCAAACTGAAAATGTATCTGCTCCAGATACCCTGGACGGTCTATCATGCTGACTCCTTGAAAACTCGAAGTATAACTTCGATTTTTCAGGGAAATTGCCTTATTCTTTTTTTTCTGTCAATATGAGGCTTCGCCGCTGTTCCTTGGTTCCTGGTTAACGAAGAACGATGAACACTTCCCTTGGGTCAAGACTGCTCAAAAAGCGTCAATGTGGTCCGGTTGGCTGAAACGCCGGTAAAAAGGAACAGCATCCACTTGTACCTGATCCACACTCCACTGATGAGAATCGTCCCCTGTGATGACTGTGCCTTTACTTAAACCGAATATGGAGCAGGCCGCCACCAGGCCTTTCACCTCTCTGCGCCGGGTTTCAGGGTCGCTCAGGTCAAAGCAGACCTGGACGGCCTCCACCACCCGCCCCCTTTCCACACGCAGAAAATCACATTCCAGGTTCTGGCTACGGTAAAAGAACAGCTCTGCACCGGTGCGCCTGAGTTCCAGGAAAACCGCGTTTTCCAGGGCCTTGCCCATGTCATGGGAAAACCTGTATTCCACGGCGTCGCAAAGTCCTGTATCAATGGCATACACTTTCTTCTCGCCCAGCTCCCGGGTCACTAAGGACTGATCGTAGCGGTACAGAACCTGGGCAAGGTAGACGGTTTCAGCGTAGTCCAGAAAATCATACAATGTGTTTTTGCCGACCCTGATATTGGCGGACTTCAACTCGTTGAATATCTTGTGAATGGAAAGCTGCTTTGTGGTGGATGAAACGAGCCTTTTCAGGAAATACTTGAGTGTCACCACGTTTTGTACCTTGTATCTTTCCACGATATCCCGGTACAGGAGCACATTGAAATATTCCTGGAGCAACCAGGTGCGATGCTTATGATCAATGCTCAAGGTTTCCGGAAATCCCCCATGTCGCAGGAAATCTGCCTGGGCGTTTCTGATCAGTGCCAGATCACTGGATGAATGAACGTCCACTTTCAAATCCTGGAAACGCAGAAATTCCGAAAAAGAAAGCGGGAAGACCTCCATGCCCAGGGTTCTGCCCCGCAGACTGGTGGCGATTTCAGATCCCAGAAGCCTGGAGTTGGAACCGGTCAGGACAATATTTTGGGTCAACGTATCGTAGACCCTGCGCACAAAGCGTTCCCAGCCGTCCACATTCTGGATTTCATCGAAAAACAGATGACACCTGGCAAGATCCTTCCCCGGGTACAGCTCGCGGTAGGCCTGGATGATCAAATCCAGCTCGTTCGCGGCCAAATCCAGGCGCTCATCCTCAAAATTGATGAAGACCATCAGGGTCTTGTCCAAGGTCCTGGCAAGCCTGTTCACCGTATCCAGCAGCATGGACGTCTTGCCGCACCGCCGAACTCCCATGAGCGAGATAATTTTGCCAGTCTCCAGGGGAACCTGAACATCCCTGGGTCTGACGTCAAAAACAGGCTGCAGGTGAAAATCCCTGATGATCTGCTTGAGCAATTCTTTCTTTATCATGAAGAAAATTTTACGCCTTTTTTTCTTCGCGTCAAGACAAAATTGAAATGCCACCCTCGCAATCCAGCTGCGCTGAGGTTCGGCCTTCGGCGTTCATGGTTCTTCGTTCCTGGGCGCTTAGCACAAACTTCGAAACAAAATGTTGTTTCATTTTCAAAGAAAACCAGGAGGCTTTGCCCACGGAACACCCCAGTGTATTAAAGGAGAATACACGGGGCAGGCACGGAAGGGCATCCCAGTGAAATAAGAAGAACCCAGTGTACTGGAAGAGAGTACACGGGGCAGGAATTTCACGGGGCAGGCGGAAGGAAGAAGTGATAATTTATCCACCAGGGAAATAGGCCTGGTGGATAAGGCTTCGCCACAAGGCGGGAGAATTTATTCCGTGCTTTTCCGGGTGTTCCGCCTGCCCTGTGTACCTTCTTTCAGTACACCGGGGTGGGCTGTCTCTTTTGCACCGAAGGCGCCTCTTTTTCCACGCAGGACCACGGAAAAAGCTTAGATACTGGGTAACCATTCAAGTGTCCCCCAGGCCGATTTCGGCACCCCCCTGAATGGTTACGATACTGGCCGATCTTCCGAGGGTTTCAGGTCAGGGTCATGGCGCTGACATCATTGGCTGCAAAAAGAGGCGACAATTATCTTCACACATCGCGTCAAGCGCCAAGTGTGAAGATAATGTATTTTGATTTAAAAAAAATAAAAATCTTCTTCTACCCTAAACGCAGTGCAGTGCCGCCGTAAAATGCGGCATGGGTGAAAAAATCCGTGCGGGACAGACCAAGCAAGGCAGCGGCCTGAATGGTTTCAGCCAGAGCCCTTTGCGCTGAGCCCTGGTTCTTCATTACTGCAATAAAATAAATCAACAGGCACAGGCAAGGTTTTTTATAGGGCTGGAACATGCCAAAACAGCACGGTTTTCCATGGTGATAAGGTTTTTATGAGAGAAGAATTTTTCTTAACTCCATGCTCTTCATAGAGATCACATCAGTGTTTCTGATAACCTGGATATCGGCACTGCCTTGATATTCTCTGCTAATGGAAAAATATGCTCACCTGCATGAATCACGAAAAGATGTTTTAACTTTAGATCATGCATTGCAATGCGCATAGACTTGTTCAGCC
>PUKQ01000116.1 GCA_003550565.1 Syntrophomonadaceae bacterium | reverse complement strand
CAGATAACCGTGCAACGCGATATGTTAAGGTAATGCGTTGGTTGGCGGAACAGATAACACAGATCACAACGCATAAGGCTCGACCACGTGGTGTAGACAGTGTTGAGTATAGGCGTAAACAGATACAAGAGAAAGAACAGGAGAAGAACTAATGAGTAATCTTGGAATGCCGAAGCAAATCCAGAAGAACGTGATGGACAGCGAAACAATGGACGCTGTTAGAATTCATTCTGGAGACCCCGGCTCGGACGGCTCTCAAAACCAGCTTGGTGATTTGAAGAGTGTAAACATCCTGTCCGCAGCCGAAGACGGAAATCTTATCCACAGAGAGACAGAAGTGGATGTAGAGTGGGAAGGGCTCACCCCAGAAGAGGATGTCTTGTATTTCTCTTTCTGGGAGGATGGTGACCCGGCGGTTTTGAAATTCATCGGCGAAATCAAAACCGGCCTAAAACAGGTTACATCTGAAGGAAAGGTTAAACTAAAAGCAGGGGCCCGCTGTTACTTCGAGAACAAGACGTACTAGAATGGGGTCGGTATAACATGGACTTGTATGACCTTTCTCCAGAAGAGCTGATGGACTATGCCCGAAAACGAAAAAGGTTTTGGGAAACTGTAGAGTCGTATTGCATGAATTTAATTACAGTTGAGAAGTTCGAATGTGAGAAAGCATACAAGTCCATTAAGGCTCTGTTAAGTGAAACTGTTAAGGCAAATAGCAAAATGACGGTTGAAGAAAGGCAATCTCTCGCGTCTGAAATCAGGGAGGATTTTCTGTGGAAGTGTAATAAAAGGAACCAAAAAAGAGGCAAGAAGTAGAGGAAGGCATATTAATGCAAGACCCGATTACGGTTCAGCATTTCTCTGACCTTACAATTACGGTGGGGGCTGCTATTTTCTTCACCGGGCATGTTTGTAGTCTTCTGGTTGTTTGGATGAATATGAAGTCTAGAATAAGGAGACTGGAGGGTTTGGCTAAAGCCAACTTCGAGAAGTTTCAAGAACTAGATGACAAACAATCTCAGATGGAAATAAGGGTAGCAAAAATCGATTCGTTTCTGACTGGAGAGTATTCCCATTCCGGTTTCAAACAACAACAACAAAAGAGGTCTTCTAGAAAGACTTCTAATCAACAACGAAAGGAGAAGTCCGATGACGATGATTAGCCGAGTGAAAAGAGGAATTAAAAGGACAATCGATGGTGAAAGCATATCAGGAGGTGTAGTGGCTTTAATTCTTTCGATTGTCACTGCTGGGGTGGTATACACGTTCGTGGCCCTTTTAGGCATAACGAGCTAGAGAAAACAAATGAGGGGGTTGCATATTGTCTGCAACCCCCTCAAAATCAAACCAAGTTGCCGCACACCAAACGATTCCACCCCAGCAGTAGTAAATCCCGCCTAGAACACGCACAGCGCAATACAGCGAGATAATTGAGGTAAACTCTTTACAGAATTTCTTACGCAATTTGCGTAAGTTCTTACGCAAATGTCAAAGTCCACCCCCCTACCCCCCTAGAGGCACACTATGTCATTTTCGCAGATTTCTACAGGTTAAGCATACCGATGTTTGATAATTATGTTAGCAACATAGTGAGCAAGCTATTGTGATTATCAATAACACCTAATCATTCTTCATTTAGATTGTCTCTATTAGTTAATCTAAAGTGAAATGTGAATTATTCTAAATCTGAGAATGTTGTTTTTCAGTCAATTGATAAGCCTTGATGGCGATTAGATAGGTTTTAATCAAACTGTTTGTAAGTAAGGCCCGAACTGCGAATAATGCTTTTGTGCCATTTAGGGGGGTGGGGGTCCGTTTACGCCATTTGCGTAAACGGGGTTTTCGTATCAAAACGTTCTCACAGATTTTGCACTCCGTGGTTTCATCCGTATTCTAGTGCTAGTACAGAAGACAAGACTAGGCAGATGTTATGGCGGGGCAAAATTTATGGTTGACACGGGTTGTATTATCTTGCTATAATACTCCTCGAAGTTGGATGGCGTGCCGACATCTCCTTCTGTTGGTTGCTGTTGCTGAACACGAAGTCCTCGACTGGCGCGCCATCCGGCTTCAATATTTGATGAGGAGTTTGGGATGTCTGATGAAAAGAGTGTAAGTTTCTATGACGGTAACGTCAAGTTTAAGATTAAGGATGGCCGTCTACTCATTTCGATTGCTCTAGAAGATTTAGAGGGACGTAAGTTATCTAGGGCAGGGAATTTCGTTTCTTTATTCAGCACTGGTCTTTTGAACCTTGGATTTCCTCATCCTATTGGGGACCTTCATGCTTCTGTATATTTGGGAGCACGTAATCAAGCTCACAAATCAAAAACAAGACGGTTTGGCAAGGTCAGCAGGGTTATTAAGAGGAAATCAAAGTGTGTTGGGATACTTGGAAAGAGAGACCCGAAGTCCCTAATGGTTCAAGACACTTTTGGGCTTTTTACTACTTCTGTAGACGGAAAGGCGATGTCATACTTCTTCGGAAGTTAAACGGCGAGTATCAGATGTCAATTCTGAAATATGGTTCAGGGGGTGGAAATGCCAAAAACAAAAAAGCCCAAGTTGAAGAAAAGAGAAATATCATCAAAAAGCACCGGAACAAAGTTCATTGATAGATGCTACTATTACAGGTCAAAGTATGGGGTTCGAAGAGAAAATAAATTCATCAAAGAAACAGCCAGCCATATTTTAGGGGAATGGTGGGACCAATATCAATGGTACTCTGTCCCTTGTTTGAAAGGATTGGTTTACTACTACCTTGTGGAACATAATGAGCCGGGTAAAATGACAGAAGATATGTACGTCCGGTGGGACTGCTTAAAGGAAGCGGGTGTAAATATTGAACTAGTTCTGCCGGGAGATGCACTGAACTTTGCATCCAACGGATTCAAGACTGTGTTTGCAAAAGAGATTGCAAGCACTAAACGGAATCGACGGAGCGTAATCAAAAAGAAACGCTCCATCATTAAAAAGAAGAAACGTTAAAGGAGGAATACAATGAAGGTGAAGAAGAAGAAGAAGTCTCAAGCTGAAGGCAAAAAGGCCGCAGCCGCAACAAAGGCCGCACCGAAGGCCACTTCCAAAGGGAAGAAGGGCGCAGCGAAAACAAAAGTGAAGGAAGCAAGCGTCGGACGCCGGTCCATCAAAAAAGTTTATGACAAGTACCCTGTATCTCAGGTGCTTCGTTGGATGGGCGTCAACAACATGACGGCGCTTCAAGGGAAGAAGGTGTTGGAAGAGCTTTGATACTGTTGAGGGAGTTGGGTGGGCACGGTTGGAGATTGAGTTTGCAAGACCACAAAGTGTGGGGTTG
>PUKQ01000219.1 GCA_003550565.1 Syntrophomonadaceae bacterium | reverse complement strand
TTAAGCGAAAATCACCAAATGATAAAGAAAATGGTGGGAGATTTTGCCCGCAATGAAATAGCTCCCATTGTGGAAGACCTGGAAAAAGAAGAGAAGTTTCCCCGGGAAATATTTGATAAAATGGCTGCCCTTGATCTCTTTGCTTTGCCTTTTAGCGAAGAATATGGAGGAACCGGGGATGGCTACCTTGCTTATGCCTTGGCGGTGGAGGAGATTTCAAAAATTTCCGCTTCTATAGGTATAACTTATGCGGCCCATTGCTCCATAGGAAGTGGACCTATTTATCTATTTGGCACGGAAGAGCAAAAACAAGAGTGGGTTCCTCGTCTTGCCCGAGGAGAAGCTATTGCAGCTTTCGGCTTAACAGAGCCTGAAGCTGGTTCTGATGCCGGTTCTACGAGAACTACTGCTGTTTTAGAAGAGAACAATTGGATTATTAATGGTAGTAAGTGTTTTATAACCAATGCTTCTGTAGCCAATGTAGCAGTAGTAACAGCATTAACAGAACCGGGCCAGGGAAGTAAAGGTATTAGCGCTTTTATAGTGCCTACTGATACTCCCGGCTATAATGTATCCAAGGCATATGATAAAATGGGTTTGAAAGCATCGGATACTGCGGAAATGGTTTTAGATAATGTTAAAATTCCAGAAGAAAACATTTTAGGTAAAAGAGGTGAGGGATTTAAACAATTCCTGCAAGTACTTGATGGTGGGCGTATCAGTATTGGCGCTTTATCCTTAGGGATTGCCACAACTTGCCTGGAATCTTCTTTAGAATATGCCAAGCAAAGAGTTCAATTCGATCAGCCCATAAGTAAGTTTCAAGCTATCCAGTTCAAGCTTGCCGATATGTCTATGGAAGTTGAACTTGCCCGATTAATGGTCCATAAAGCTGCCTGGCTGAAAGATAATTCTTATCCTTTTAGTAAAGAGGCAGCCATGGCAAAGCTTTTTGCTTCAGAAACAGCAGTAAGAGCAGCGTTGGAAGCCATCCAAATATATGGTGGCTACGGATACGTGCGAGATTATCCCATGGAAAGATATTTGAGAGATGCCAAATTAATGGAAATCGGGGAAGGGACTTCGGAAATACAGCGCCTGGTTATTGCTCGTCAACTGGGGTGTTAATAAAACAATTAAAAGTAATAGTGATTCTTCTTTTATTAGAAAATGCGTAAAATATAATAAGTTTTTTATTATGCCGGTAGTAGGTAATGAATTAATTATCAAGTATTATCATAAATTTTTAAACCTGCTACCGGTTTTTTATTAATATGAGAAAACTCTCAACCAATACTTTTGTGAATTCCCGTTAAAAAAATTAAGAGGAATATAGAAACTATTGCAGAAATTGTTATAATAAATATTAAGGAGGCAAATAGGTTATCTATAATTATTAAATGGTTTCCCATGAAAAAAGGGGGGGGAATAAAGTGAAAAGAAAATGTTTTTTGGTTATCTTGATTTTATTATGTGTATTATTTTTGACCGGGTGCTTAGAAGGAGATTTTTATATTTCGTTTAACCTGGACGGAAGCGCCGATTTAGAGTTTACTTTACTGGCAAGTTCTCAACTAGATATGCTTGGGGATACCCGGCAGATTTTTGGTACCATGGAAGATGATTTAGAAAGAGACGGTTTTACAGTAGAACCTCTTGAGAGAGGAGACATGAAAGGTTTTCAGGCAAGTAGACATGTTGCAGATCCCGAAGAATTAAGGGATATAAGGTTTTTAGGTGACGTTGAACCTCCTGAGATTCACATTGAAGAGGGATTATTTACCAATAAATATTCCGTAGATCATACTTTTTCTCTGGCCGGGGTTGATATTGGAAGAGGAAATAGCGACATGCTTGCGATGTTAGATCCCGACATGACTATCAGAATGGAATTTCCTATTTCTCCTGCCAGCCATAATGCAGATGAAGTTACCGAGGATGGAAGGACATTGATATGGAATTTGGATTTTGAAGAAGCTAATCATATGCAAGTAGCAGTGGATGTTCCTGATGTGCTTACAATAGTTATGTTGATTTTGGCAATAGTGATTGTCATAGTTGTAATTATAGTGTTTATTAAAAAGATGAAAGCTCGCGATCAGGAAGTATAGAAAATTATTTAAAACTCCTTCAGGAGGACTTTTTTTTGCAAACGATATATGGATATTTAGAAAGAATTACATTTTATAATGAAGAAAATCATTTCATAGTGGCAAAGCTCAAAGAAAAAGGAAAGCGAGAACTAACTACCATTGTTGGGAATTTAGCCGGGCTAAACCCGGGAGTTTTTCTAAAGCTGGAAGGCAAGTGGGAACATAATAAAAAATATGGCGAACAATTTAAAGTAGAGCGTTATGAAACAGTTATACCTGCAACAGTTAATGGCATAGAAAAATATCTTGGTTCAGGACTGATTAAAGGAATTGGCCCTGTTATGGCTCGCCGTATGGTTGACAAATTTGGCATTGATACTATTGACATTATTGAAAACAATCCGCAAAAGTTACTTGAAGTAGAAGGCATTGGCTCTAAGCGAATAGTAATGATCTCTGAAGCGTGGGAACAACAAAAGGACATCAAAGACATAATGCTTTTTTTACAGGAGCATGGAGTAAGTGCAGCCTATTCGGCTAAAATATACAAAGTTTATGGCAAAGATGCCATTAATGTAGTAAATGAAAATCCGTATCGTCTAGCATCTGATATAAAAGGGATTGGTTTCATCATAGCTGACAAGATTGCCCAAAAAATAGGATTTGAACCGGAATCAATTGCCAGGGCAGAAGAGGGAACAATTTATGCCCTCCAAAACCTCACTAATGAAGGGCATGTATATTACCCCTATGAATCTCTCATTGACAAAACAAAGGAAATGTTGAATGTAGATAGGGAGATAATAGTTAAGGCTGTTTCCGGGTTATTTGAAAAGCGAAGGATTATAGTGGAAGATTTAGCTGATTCTTTTGAAGAAGATTTAGCTACTAACCAGAAAGCTGTTTACTTGCCGTTCTTACATGTTGCCGAAGTAAATTTAGCAAACAGGCTTTTGCAGCTTCGCGATCAACAGAGCTTGTTTGTCAATGCCGATGCGGAAAAATACTTGTTTCAGGTGGAAAAGGAATTAAATATAAAACTGGCTCCAAAACAACGAGAAGCGGTCTTGTTATCGGCCAAGCGTAAGGTATTGGTAATAACCGGAGGGCCGGGGACGGGAAAAACAACAATTATCAAATCAATGCTCAATATATACAAGCTAAAAGGACAAAAAATACTCCTGGCTGCTCCAACTGGCAGGGCAGCTAAAAGAATGGAAGAAACCACCGGTTATGAAGCTAAAACTATTCACCGGTTACTGGAATTTAGCCCCCAAAAAGGAGGGTTCCAGCGAAACAATGATTATCCTTTAAATGCTAATGTGGTAATAATCGATGAAGCTTCCATGATTGATATCCTTCTTATGTATAACCTGATCAAAGCAATTCCTTTGGAAGCCAAATTAATTTTGGTGGGAGACGTACATCAACTTCCGTCAGTGGGCCCGGGGAATGTTTTACGCGATATTATTAATTCTAATGTTATAGAAGTAGTAACACTTACGGAAATATTTCGGCAGTCTAAAGAAAGCAAAATAGTCCTTAACGCACATCGAATTAACAGGGGAAACTTCCCGGATATACGCCATCCGCCTGCCGGCAGTACTTCTGATTTCTATTTTATACAATCTGACGAACCTGAAGACGTATTGAAAAAAATTTGCGGGCTTTGCAAGTCTCATATCCCTCAGAAATTTAACTATGACGCATTAAAAGACATACAGGTTTTAACTCCCATGAATAAGGGGGTTATAGGAGTAGCTAATCTTAATGTAGAACTTCAAAAACTCTTAAACCCCGGTAAAAAGAATGAAGTAGTTCATGGCAGTAAAATCTTTAAAGTTAAAGACAAAGTAATACAATTAGAAAACAATTATGATAAAGAAGTTTATAATGGCGACATTGGTTGGATCACTGACATTGACAGGGAAGATCGGGAAATTACTATTAATTTTGACGGTAAAATTGTAAAATATGATTTTATGGAATTGGACGAATTGTCTTTAGCATATGCGGTTTCAGTGCATAAATCACAGGGGAGCGAATATCCCGTTGTCATTCTTCCGGTAATGGTACAACATTTTATTTTGTTACAGCGCAATCTTATTTATACCGGAATTACCAGAGGTAAAAAAATGGTGGTCTTACTTGGAACCAAAAAAGCATTGGCCATTTCTATTAATAATAATAAACCTTTTGAGCGTTATACCCGCTTAAAAGAAAGGTTGAGCAATGTGCCGTTACAAAAGAATAAAATATTGAAGGGTGGATAAAAATGGCTTTATTGGTTAAAAAATACGGGGGAAGTTCCCTGGCAACAATCGATCATATTAAAAAAGTAGCGCAGGATATAGCTGCTGATCACCAAAAAGGAAATATGGTGGCAGTCATTCTTTCAGCCATGTCGGGGGAAACCGATCGTCTAATCGAATTATCCCGCTCTGTGAGTGATATGCCTCCTTCACCTCGAGAACAGGATTCCATCGTCTCAACGGGTGAACAAATCAGCACTGCGCTTATGGCTATAACGCTTGAAAATTTGGGGTGTCCGGCGCAATCTTATTTGGGGTGGCATATCCCAATGATTACAGATAGTTCATATCAAAAAGCGCGTATTTTAGAAGTAGGTAAGGATAATTTAATGCAAACGCTAAATGAAGGCAAGGTAGCGGTGATTGCAGGTTTTCAAGGCATTAACGATAAAGGAGATATAACTACCCTGGGGCGAGGTGGCTCAGATACAACCGCGGTAGCTGTTGCAGCCGCATTGAATGCAGATGCTTGTGAAATATATACAGATGTAGACGGGGTTTACACTGCCGACCCCAACATTTGTTCCCGGGCACGCCATCTTAACATGGTAACTTACGAAGAAATGTTGGAATTGGCCGGCTTGGGAGCTAAAGTTTTACAAATAAGAGCGGTAGAACTAGCACGCAAGTATAAAGTGCCTTTATTAGTAAAATCCTCTTTTGGAGGAAATAGATATACATGGATAAGGGAGGAGGAGAGCAATATGATGGAAGATGCTGTTATTTCAGGGGTTACACTCGATCGTAATGAAGCAAAGATTTCTGTTATAAATATTCCTGACGAACCGGGTGTTGCCCATCGTATTATAAATCCGCTAGCTGAATCAGCAATAAATGTGGATATGATCATTCAAAATGTGAGTATTGACGGTTTTACAGATCTTACTTTTACTGTGCCTTCTACGGATTTGCACCAAGCAACCTCTTTAATCGAAAAAGTAGCCCATGAAATTGGAGCCAAAGAAGTACGCACTAATGACTCCATTGCTAAAGTATCGGTGGTGGGTACGGGAATGAAGAATCATCCCGGTGTGGCAGCCCGCATGTTTAAAGCTCTGGCTGATGAAAATATAAATATTCAGATGATTAGCACCTCCGAGATACGCATTTCCTGCATCATAGATTCCAAGTATGGAGAACTCAGTGTAAGAGTTTTACACGGTATTTTTGAGTTGGATAACTCTAAAAATAAATAATGAAAAAAACAAGAAAGGAAGGATAAAGATGAAACATTTATTTACCCCAAATTACATCGGAAATGTGGAAGTAAAAAACAGGATTGTGATGCCGGCAATGCATCTAAATTATACTCCGGAGGGAGAAATTAATTCTAAAGTAATTGAGTTTTATAAAGAAAGAGCTAAAGGTGGAGTGGGGTTAATTATTGTTGGGGGATGCAAGATTGATGATGTAGGCTCAGGCCCCATGATGATAGATGTCAGTGATCGTCGGTTTTTGGAAGGGCTAAAACAGCTAACCGGTGCAATCCACAATGAAGGGGCGAAGATTGCAGCCCAGTTATACCAGGCGGGAAGATATACCCATTCCGCTTTTAGTGGCAAGCAACCGGTTGCCCCGTCTCCCATCGCTTCCCGTTTAACTCGAGAGGAACCCCGTGAGCTCACAGTTGAAGAAATTAAAGAGCTTGTAGAAACTTTTGCCAATTCAGCCCTTATTGTTAAGGAAGCCGGGTTTGATGCGGTGGAAATTATAGGCAGTGCCGGATATATTATATCTCAATTTCTCTCGCCCATTACTAATAAGAGAGAAGATGAATATGGCGGTGCACTGGCTAATCGCATGAAGTTTGGATTGGAAGTAGTAAGCAGAGTTAGAGAGTCAGTCGGCCCTGATTTTCCCATAATAGTCAGAGTGGGTGGGAATGATTTCATGCCAGGCGGTAATACTAACGTAGAAATCCGAGAATTTTGCCGTAATCTTGATCAAATAGGTATTGATTGCTTAAATGTTACCGGAGGATGGCATGAAACTCGTGTGCCTCAGCTTACTATGTGCGTTCCGCCCGGAACTTATGTTTATTTGGCGGAAAATATTAAAAAAGAGGTTTCGGTTCCCGTTATTGCCTGCAATCGTATTAATGACCCGGAGTTAGCCGAAAACATTATTGCTGAAGGACGAGCTGATTTTGTGGGAGTGGCTCGCGGCATGATCGCCGACTCCGAGTTTCCCCTAAAAGCTAAAGAAGGAAGACCGGAAAAGGTTCGCAAATGCCTGGGCTGCAACCAGGGTTGCCTGGACAATGTTTTTAGCCTTCAAGAAGTTACATGCCTTGTAAACCCCAGGGCAGGCAAAGAAAAAGAAACACCTATCTTACCTGCTGATAAACCCAAGAACATTTTGGTCATAGGCGGTGGCGTTGCAGGTATGGAAGCTTCACGAGTGGCAGCTTTACGCGGACATAATGTGAGCTTATGGGAACAAGAAGAAAAGCTAGGGGGGCAAATTCATTTAGCGGCAGCACCCCCCGGCCGAGCTGATTTCCTCCATCTTTATAATTACCTTGAGCAAGAAATTAACGAACTTGGAGTCGATATACATCTTAATTGCCGGGCTACCCTACCAAAAGTTGAGGAAGAAAATTTTGATGCTGTTATAGTGGCTACCGGCGCAAAACAGATTAAACCTGATATACCGGGCATTGATAATTCTAATGTGGTCATGGCCTGGGATGTATTGAAAAGAAAGTCGTTTGTAAAAGACAATGTAGTAGTATTGGGCGGTGGTGCTATAGGAGTTGAAGTTGCTATGTTTATTGCCGAACAGGGGACCATTTCCGGAGAATCATTGAAATTCTTGTTTGCTCGTCAGGCAGAGAATGCGGACGTATTGTTTGAGTTGATAACTAAAGGTCAAAAGACTATTACCGTGGTGGAAATGTTAAAGAAAATTGGGAAGGACATCGGTATCTCAACCCGCTGGACCATGATTGATGATCTGCGCCGCAGTAATGTAAAAACGTTAAAAAACACCACTGCCAAAGAAATAACATCTCAAGGTGTGATTGCGGAGAATGAAGAAGGAGAAGATAATTTAATTCCGGCAGATACTGTAGTAGTGGCTGTGGGCTCAACGGCAGAAAATGCTCTTTATAATGAGTTAAAAGAAGGATTAAATAAAGAAACATATGTTATTGGTGATGCAGCCAATCCTCAAAAAGCTTTAGAAGCCATGCAAGAAGCTTTTGAACTGGCAGTGCAATTGTAAACAGAGAGTTTAAACGTTTCTTTGAGGAGACATATAATGGATAATCAAGAATATTTTGCCATAGATAATTCCCCTTTAATAAATTTCCTTTTTTATCCACGTAAACATTTTAGACCCGGTCCGGATAATTCATTTGATTTTACGGTAGAAGTGGAAGAAGGTATAAATATTTCGTGCCGCTTTTATTACGGTAATTATGAAGACCCCTGGATTCTCTATTTTCACGGGAACGGTGAAGTTGTCAGCGATTATAATGATATTGCTCCTTTTTATACCCGGAACGGATTAAATATTGTGGTTGCAGACTACCGGGGCTATGGAGCCAGTAATGGTTCACCTTCATTTTATTCATTAATAAATGACGGGCATGTTATATTCTACAAAGTAGTTGAAAAACTGCAAAAATTAGGATGGGCTGATAATATATGGATTATGGGAAGATCATTGGGTAGCATTTCCGCTCTAGAATTGACATTTAACTATGGAGACAGAATAAAAGGGTTAATAGTAGAAAGCGGATTTGTAAGCCCTTCCAACTTATTAGAACACCTTGGCTTGCCTTCCTTCGGTTTGGATTTAAAAAAGCTGGAGGAGGATTCTTTACAAAAAATCAAAAACATAAATGTGCCCACATTGATAATCCACGGAGAATATGATTCCCTAATACCTGCTAAAGAGGGTGAAAAACTTTTTCAAAATATAGGCAGTGAAAAAAAAGAATTTGTTCTCATAACCGGGGCAGGTCACAATGATATAATGTTTGTTGGTCAAGTAAGTTATTTTGGAGCTATTAAAAATTTTGTCCAAAATAAATTATAATAAAAAAATAAGTATGGAAACCATAAAAATATGAATACAGCTTCCATACTTATTAATTTAATATAGCTTCCTTTTCTAAATGTGATGAAGTGCATTAATTGCACACTGCAATCAAAAAATTACCCACCTCCCTCTTCCTCCATCCCTTCAGTTATTCCCTCACTAATAGCAGAATTTACATCTTGCATTAATTGATTAAATTGATCCTGAGCTTTAAGAAAGGACTGAATGGTTAAATTGTCTTGCATTTTTGCTTTCAAATCGTTGAATTGATCCATTTGCTCATTGCTGGGCTCTACGCCGGATTGTTGAGCAAAACTGATTTGATCTTGAACTTCATTAATCTTTTCCACCAACTGGGATGCATTTGGATCGTTCTTAATACTTTCGTTTGCTTTTTCAAGCTCTTCATACTCGGGTGTTTTTTTTAGTTCCCGCCCGAGTTCTCTTGCCTTTTCCTTTAAATCCATTAAATATTACCTCCTGCTCTAAAATTTAACTACGGCGTTACAACTTCTTTAAGGATAGTATAATATCCTTCATTAAGAAAAATATTTTTTCTAAAACACATTTATTTATTATTAACACAATGATATTTGAAAAAAGGGATTATATAGTGGCATGTGGAATAACTTATTATAGTTATGAAGATAGTATAATTAAACTAAAGGAGATAATTTCAATGGCTGAAAAATTCATGGTGGGGGGAGCACCTTTTTTTTATGAAGCAGGTGAGGTAGGATGCTTGTTAGTCCACGGTTTTACGGGGACACCTTCTTCTCTCCGGCCCATGGGTGAGTTTCTGGCAGATAATAATATTACTGTATTGGGAGTACGACTGTCAGGGCATGGAACAAATGTGGAAGATATGCACAATTGTAGTTATAAAGACTGGATATCTTCTGCCGAAGAAGGACTTCAGGAGTTAAAAAAATACTGCCAATATATTTATATAGCGGGACTTTCAATGGGAGGATCATTGTCTTTGCACCTGGCATATCATTACCCTGAAGCTATAAAAGGTGTTATTCCTATATGCGCTCCGGTATTTATGAATGATCCGAAAATGAAGTTGGTACCCTTTTTAAAATATTTTGTTAAAACTGTTCCGGCTATAGGAGGTAATTTGAAAGATCCGGAAGCAGAGGAAATAACCTACGATAAAACTTCCGTTCCGGCCATTCATCAATTAATACAATTATTGGACATAGTAAAAAAAGAACTACCTTCTATTTATCAGCCCGCTTTAATTTTTGCTTCTCTTGAAGACGCAGTAGTATCTCCGCAAAATGCATCGTATATTTATAATAATATTGGTTCATCTTTAAAAGAACTTGTATGGTTAGAAAACTCTTACCACGTAGCCACGTTAGACTATGATAAAGAATTAATATTTAAAAAGACCCTTAAATTTATTAATGAGGGACTTTAAGAACACCTAAGTTCTTTTTTATATTTTATTACATTTACTTTGTCAATTAACCTGTTATATTAGAGGGCACACTTTTTAGTTCTTGCAATTACAGGCGCACTATGTTAGGATTTTATTAAGTACTTACTATTAAGTGCAAAGAGTGGGGGGGCCCACTCTTTCTTTTAAATAGATTTACAATCTAGGAGGATTAAGTTTAAATGCATAAGAAAAACGAATTATTATCCGAAATTGAAGATATTATAACCCCAATTATTAAAAATCACGATATGGAATTAGTAGATTTAAAGTGGTCGCAAAGGAGTGGTAATTGGATTTTGTGTATATATATCGACAAAGAAAAAGGCATCACCTTAAATGATTGTGAAGTTATCAATCATGAAATCTCCGATTTATTAGATCGTACTGATTTAATAAGCCATCATTTTGTATTGGAAGTTTCTTCTCCGGGCGTAGAAAGGCCGTTGAAGAAGAAAAATGACTTTGTAAGATTCATAGATTATAACATAAAAGTATCTACCCATGAACCTTTACAGGGACAAAAAAACTTTAAAGGCCGGTTGCGAGGCATTAATTCAGATGAAAATATTTTGCTCCAGCTAAGAGAGAGTGGCAATGAAATTCAAATACCTTTTCATAAAATAGCAAAAGCTAACCTCATATTTCAGCCGGAATCCGGTAAGGATTTGAAAGGAGGAAGAAACAATTGAATGAAGAACTATTAGCAGCTCTTGATTCTATTGAAAAAGAAAGGGGTATTGATAAAGAAATCCTTTTTGAGGCGATAGAAGTAGCATTGATGTCAGCTTATAAACGTAATTTTAATAATGTTACAAATGCGAAAGCAGAGATAAACCGTGATACGGGAGAAATGAAAGTATTTAGGAGCTACGATGTGGTAGAAGAAGTTAACAATCCTCAAACAGAGATGAATATTGAGGAAGCTCGCAATTATGATCCGGAAATCAATTTGGAAGAAGTACTGGAAATTGAAGTGACGCCCAAAGATTTTGGCAGAATTGCCGCACAAACTGCAAAACAGGTAGTTATCCAGCGTATTCGGGAAGCGGAGAGAGAAATAGTTTATGAAGAATATGTAGATCGAGTAACTGAAGTTGTTACGGGTGTGGTACAACGGTTTGAGCAAAAAAATATTTTTATTGACCTGGGCAGAACAGAGGCGATTTTACCTCCGGAAGAACAAATACCTTATGAAAGGCCCAAACAAGGAGAAAGAATAAAAGTTTATATTCTTGATGTGCAAAAAACTACTAAAGGCCCGCAGATTATAGTATCTCGAGCTCACCCAGGTTTAATGAAGCGTCTTTTTGAGATGGAGGTTCCGGAAATTTACGATGGAATTATCGAAGTAAAAGGAACAGTTAGAGAACCGGGGCATCGTTCAAAAATTGCCGTAATCTCGACTAATAAAGATGTGGATTCAGTAGGGTCATTAGTTGGCCCTAAGGGGACACGGGTCCAGTCGGTAACCAATGAATTAAGGGGTGAAAAAATAGATATTATACAATGGAGTGAAAACCCCGAAGAGTTTATAAAAAACTCATTAAGCCCGGCACGAGTGAGTTCCGTAAATATTGATCATGAAAACAATCATGCACAGGTAATAGTCCCAGATAATCAATTATCATTGGCCATAGGCCGGGAAGGGCAAAATGCTCGTCTGGCCGCTAAAATAAGTGGGTGGAAAATTGATATAATTAGTGAATCACAGGTAGAAGAATTTGAAGATAATAATACTTCTTCTGAGGCTGAGGAAGAAGACCTGATAGATAAAGAAGTAAAGGAATCCTTAAAAAATTCTTCCACAGACCATAGCAACTCTGAAGAAGAAGAACAAAGTGAAAAGCTTACAGAAAATAATGTAGAAAAGGAGGAAAACGAAGTTGACCAAACTTCGTAAAATTCCCCAGAGGGTATGCGTGGGGTGTAGAGAAAAAAAACCTAAAAAAGAACTGATCAGAATTGTCCGGACACCTGAAGGTAATGTAGATATAGATTTAACCGGCAAGAAATCTGGCCGGGGTGTTTATATATGCGCTCAAAAGGAATGTCTACACTCAGCCACTAAAGGGAAAAAGCTAGCAAAAAATTTGAAAATTTATGTACCACCTGAGATTGTCGAAAAACTATATGCTAGTTTTGAGGAGATACAGGAAAAATAATAACTGTAAAATCGCTAATGAGTAATTGGAGGTGAAATAATATGAAAAAGATGAGGGTGTATGAGCTGGCGAGAGAACTGGGCACTACCAGTAAAAAATTGATCGAAGTTTTAAAGGATATGAATATACCCATTAAAAACCATATGAGTTCTTTAGATGAAGATACTGCACAGAAATTGATTTCGGTATTAACCGGGCAACAAAAAGGTCAGGAAGAAACTACAACCAAAGAGGTTGATGAAGAAAAATTACCTGTTGAAGAAAAAGAAACGTCTGAAACTGCAAAAGCAGCTACCGGTGTGGAAGTTCAAGATAAAGATACGGAAACACGCAAACTTGGTCGAAAAGCTAGAAAAGCCAGTATGGAAAAGGCTAAAAAAGAAGCCAAGGAAGAAAAGAAGGAAATAGAGTTGGAAGGAAATGTTACCGTTAATGAACTTGCTTCCAAACTAGAAGACTCTTCTGCAAATGTCCTTTCTATCTTATTGGATTTAGGTGTTCCTTCCCATATTAACCAAGAACTTTCTCCTGAAGTTATCGAACTTGTAGCTTCTGAATATGATGTAGAGGTTTCTTATCAACGTGATTTGGAAGAAGAAAAACTTGGTGACACCGAAACCGAAAGTGATGATGAAGAGGTTAAAGCTCCCCGTTATCCTGTTGTTGCTGTTCTCGGACATGTGGATCACGGCAAGACATCCTTATTGGATTATATTCGTAAATCTAATGTAACAGACAGTGAGGCAGGAGGTATTACTCAGCATATTGGGGCTTACAGGGTTCTTACTGATGATGAGGGTGTAATATTTTTGGATACTCCCGGCCATGAAGCTTTTACGGCAATGAGAGCAAGAGGGGCCCAGGTAACTGATATTGCTATAATTGTAGTAGCAGCTAACGACGGAATAATGCCACAGACAATTGAAGCTATAAACCATGTAAAAGCCGCGGAAGTTAATATTATTGTTGCAATAAATAAAATAGATAAAAAAAATGCCAATATAGAAAGGGTAAAACAACAACTTGCCGATCAAGGGCTGATTCCCGAAGATTGGGGTGGAAATACAATTTGTGTCCCGGTTTGTGCTTTAAGCGGTGAAGGTGTAGACGAGTTATTGGAAATGATTGTACTTTTAGCTGAAATGAATGAGTATAAAACTAATTTTAAAAAAGCAGCCAGGGGTATTGTCATTGAGTCAAATCTTGATAAAGGTAAAGGGCCTTTAGCCACAGTTTTAATTCAAAAAGGAACCCTTAAAATAGGCGATCCGGTAGTATGTGGACATATATATGGCAGAATAAGAGCAATGGTGGATGATCGAGGTGAAGTAATTAAAGAGGCTGATGCTTGCACACCCGTTAAGATTGTGGGATTAAATAATGTCCCCCAAGCCGGGGACCAACTCTACGTGGTTAATGATGAAAAATTTGCCCGCCATTTAGCGGAAAAAAGAGCACAAAAACATAAAGAAATATCAAGAAAATCCTCACCGGTTTCTTTCGATGACTTATTTGAGCAAATCACAAAGGGAGAAGTAAAAGAACTTAATTTGATCATAAAAGGGGATGTTCATGGTTCAGTAGAGGCATTACAAGATTCTTTAATGAAATTAAGCATCGAAGAAGTCAAAATTAAAATAATTCACAGTGGTGTTGGTGCTATTACAGAATCTGATGTCATGTTAGCAGCTGCGTCTAACGCAGCCATCATTGGCTTTAATGTAAGGCCGGATACAAAGGCCCGTAAAATGGCAGAGTCTGAGAATGTTGATATTCGCTCTTACCGAATCATATATGAAGTGATTGAAGATGTGAAAGCAGCTGTGACAGGAATGCTTGACCCGGAATATAAAGAAGTAGTGCAGGGAGTGGCCGAAGTAAGACAAGTCTTTAAATCTTCTCGTGTAGGGAATATAGCCGGGTCTTATATTTCCGAAGGGAAAATATCCCGTAATAGTACTATAAGAGTTATACGTGACGGTCAAACTTTACATGAGGGAAAAATTGCTTCTCTAAAGCGCTTTAAAGATGATGTAAAAGAAGTATCAAATGGCTATGAATGTGGAATACTTTTAGAAAGCTTTAATGATTTTAAAGAAGGTGATATTTTGGAAGCATATACAATGGAAGAAGTAAAAGTGATTTAGCAATTATTTTTTTTAGATAGATAGGAGGAAAAAACATGAGTAGTTCACGTTTATACCGTGTTGCAGGTCAAATAAAAAAAGAAATAAGTGAAATAATAAGGGATGAAATTAAAGATCCCCGGGTAATACCTGCCAAGACTTCTATTACTGAAGTACAGGTTTCCAGAGACTTGAGCCATGCATGGGTTTATATAAGTATCTTTGAAGAAAATGAGGGGGAAAGAAATGCTATTCTTGAAGCTTTACAAAAAGCAGCGGGTTTTATTCGCACAGAAGTAGGAAAAAGAGTTCGCTTGCGTCATATCCCCGAAATACATATTATTTCTGATCATTCTATTGAGTATGGTTCTCATATTGATAATGTTTTAAAATCAATTATGCCCGAAAAGGAAAATTAATGTGGGAAAAGATAATTTTGCAGGCTTGTTGGATAT
>PUKQ01000204.1 GCA_003550565.1 Syntrophomonadaceae bacterium | reverse complement strand
GTTAAAAAAATCAATTTTTCCGCCGCCAGTGATGCGGCCAATTCACCGGCTACAGCATCTGCATTAATATTAAGCCCTTCTCCCGTATGGGAATCAATGCCAATGGAAGAAACAATGGGAATATAATTTTGATGTATAAGAGAATATATAATTTCCGGGTTAACTGCTGTAATTTCTCCGACAAGCCCTAAGTCTACAGTTTCTTCCTTCCCTTCAATGCTCACCTTCCGCGGAGGAAGCCGGCGGCCCATAAGTAAATTTGCATCTCTTCCATTAATGCCAATAGCTTTCCCGCCCTCGTGGTTAATCAAGCTAACAATCTGGCGGTTTACTTTTCCGCTTAATACCATTTCCGCTAACTCCATGGTCTCAGGATCAGTAACACGCAAACCTTGAGAAAAAGAAGGCTTTAGCCCCATTTTCTCACTCCATACAGTTATTTCTTTTCCGCCCCCATGAACTAGCACGGGGTTTATGCCAATATATTTGAGTAAAACTATATCCACAATTACTTTTTTCTTTAATTCCTCATCTACCATGGCTTGTCCGCCATACTTGATTATAAATATTTTACCGGCAAAATTGCGAATGTAAGGAAGTGACTCTACTAATATTTCTGCCTTAGCAATAAGATTTTCCATGGCTACCATCTTAACTATCTGCTCCCCCTTCCTCTTTAATTACTTTTCACTTCAATATTACTACGTCAAGTATTCACTATTTATAGTAACATATTCATAACTCAAATCATTGCCCCAGGCCACAATTTCTTCTGTGCCAATGCCTAAATCAATAGTGATAAAAACTTCTTTATTTTGCAAAATAGACAAAACCTCTTTTTCGTTAAAGTCAATATTATGCCCTCCGGAAGCAACTTTACACGATCCCATATAAAGATCTACTTTATGGGGGTCAAAAGGCACACCTGCATAACCCATAGCCGCAAATATACGCCCCCAATTAGCATCTTCGCCAAAAAAAGCTGTTTTGACCAGTAAAGAATTAAGCACTGCCCGAGCTATTTTTTTGGCCTCTGCATATCCGGGAGCACCTTTTACGGTCAACGAAATCACTTTAGTGGCTCCTTCTCCGTCATAGATGATTTGATATGCCAAATCCCGGCAAATTTCCCGCAGTATGTGACAAAAAAGCTCATAACCAGAATTTTCTCTTTCAATTACTAAACCCGAAGAGCCATTCGCCAAAACTACTGCCATATCGTTAGTAGAAGTGTCCCCATCTACAGATATAAGGTTGAAAGACCGTGAAGCCGCTTCCCCAAAAGCCTCCTGTAGCATCAACCTGTCCACGCCCAGGTCGGTAGTTATATAAGCCAGCATAGTTGCCATATCAGGACATATCATTCCCGATCCCTTTGCCATACCTCCCACAACAAAAGGCCTTTCTCCTATCCAGGAACGATAAGCCGCTTTCTTTATAGTTGTGTCTGTGGTAAGAATAGCTTGAGCAGCCAGGTCTCCTCCCTCCGGAGAGGGAGTCAGTTCGGAAGATACAGCAGCAATTCCTTCCCGAACTTTTTCCATGGGAAGTCGTTGGCCAATCGGCCCTGTGGAAGCTATCAGGATTGACTCCTCCGGGACATTCATCTTTTGGGAGGTTATAGTTCCCATTTCCAGGGCATCTTGATAACCGGCTTTTCCAACACAGGCATTGGCATTTCCACTATTGATTACAATCGCCTGAATAGCATTATTAATGCGCTCACGGCTTATTATCACCGGGGCAGCTTGAAATAGGTTCCGGGTAAATACACCCGCTGCTGCCGCGGGTTCTTCTGAGAAAATCATGGCCAAATCTTTTTTGCTGTTGGTATTATTTTTAATACCACAACAAACTCCTGCTGACTGAAATCCCTGGGGGGAAGTAATGCCCCCTTCAGGTATTTTTTCCACAACCGGCTTTTGCTCCATTTTCTTTTGTGACCTCCTTTAAACATCTACAAAATAATTCTATCTGATTAATATTTAAGGTACCACAGCGGCACTGTTCAGCCCTGTTTCTTCCGCCCAACCGCTCATGATGTTCATATTTTGTATTGCCTGACCAGCAGCACCTTTCCCCAGATTATCAATTGCCGAAATCACAATTACTCTGCCGTTACGTTTATCAAGGCGGAGCCCCAGGTGACAAAAATTGGTGCCCCTAACCCAGCGTGTTTCCGGTAAAGTTGAAAAATTAAGCACATTTACAAAAAACTCTTCCTGATAAAAAGATTGGTAACAGCTTATGAGCTCATGCTCTGAAATATCCTGCCGCAAAGAAAGATAGCTAGTTGCCAGTATTCCCCTGTTCATAGGAAGCAGGTGGGGAGTAAAGGTAATAGTAGCATTCCCCGAACCTGGCCTATTTTCCTGATGGGGTAGCAGCTTGCCGGCTTGCAAAAAGTTTAACTCCTGTTCAATTTCCGGAGTGTGCTGATGATTGGCCACCCGGTAAGCTTTAAAGCTATCACTGCATTCAGAAAAATGAAATGCCTGCTTGGGGGAACGTCCACCCCCGGAAACACCGGATTTTGCATCTACAATAATACTTTTCAAATCAACCAAATTTTCCGTTAGCAAAGGCGCCAACGCCAAAATTGTCGCAGTAGGGAAACAACCCGGGTTTGCCAAAAGATCAGTTTCCCGTACTTCCTGCCGATAAATCTCTGATAATCCATAAACTGCTTGCAAAAGAAGTTCAGGATGCAAATGATTGCGTTCATACCACTTTGGGTAGAGAGAACTGTCTTTTAACCTAAAATCCGCGCTAAGATCAATGATCCGTTTTTTCTGATTTAACAAAGCGGGTACCACTTCCATAGATCGTCCGTGAGGTAAAGCACAAAAAACGAATTCAACTTCTGAAGGTATAGCTTCAATTTCCAGAGAAGAAAATTTCATATTATTTATCCCATAAAATTGAGGAAGCACCTCAGATAATTCCGCCCCTGCATGGCTTTCCGAACTTACAAAAGTTATTTCCACACCAGGGTGATTTGCCAGCAGGCGTATCAATTCCATGCCCGTGTAGCCGGTAGCGCCTAATACAGCAATTTTTTTCTTTTTAATTTCATTGCCGGTGTTTACACCCATGTTTTTCCCTCCTTCCCTGCCAACAATAAATACATAATTAATTAAAACATCAAAGTAATAAATCGAAAATAAGATTATTAAAAACTGCCACACTATTAAAGCCTCTCTTCCTTTAAAGGACGAGAGGCTTTGCTCGCGGTACCACCTTTATTGGCCCTTGATTAATAATTCAAAAAATGTTAAATCAGGCCCACTCATTTTTATCCGGCAAGGCGCTCGGATAAAACCTGTTAACGGTAGGAACCGGTAACTACCTACCACCCATCACACGAGCTTCAGTAGAACTCCTCCGGGGTGCGCTTCACTATCCGGCATGTACCGGGCTTTCACCATCTCCGGCTCGCTTAAACATGATCCGCTAGCTACTCTCCCCTTCATCTGATTTAAACAATATTTCCTTAGAGGATATAGTCTATCATTTTCTATCAATTACTGTCAAGAAAAACTTCTGCACCAAAAACATCTACAACAGAAATATAATTATTCAAAAGTTGCTTTTTTGAAGGAATTATTATTTTGCTGGAGAATTTATTTATCAGAATATAGCACAAGAATAACGCGCCTATTTTAATAAAATCAAGCCAATTGAACGCTGCTTTGAAACAAACTATTAAAGAATAATATTTCCCGATGATTTTCAAAATAATGTTATCTTAAATAATTATATTATTTATTTAGGAAAACCCGATAACTAAGGAGAAAGCAATGCGGTTCTCACTTTTACTTTTTATTCTCTACTTCCTGTTAAGGAAAGCTGCAAAGGATAATAAGGTTTTCCGGCGCTATATCGGCAACATACACAATCTCCGTATTATGATCAAAACAACAGACGGAAAACGGGGCAGGCTGTACATTTTTGATGCCGGCACAGTCCACTCCCTCCGGGGGGCAAACCATGCTTACGATGCAGCCATTATTTGGTCAGACGCTTTCACGGGCTATAAAGTAATGCTCTCTCAAAGCGACGAGGAGCAATTCAAAGCAGCAGCAGCGGGAAAAATGAAAATTGACGGCATGGCTTATTTTGCCCAATGGTTCAATGAAGCTGTAAAATTAATTTTTTAATTGGAGCCAGTTGTCCAACATAATTTGGGACAATTTTTAAACATAAGGCACAGGGAGGAATATTATGAATATAATAAACGGCGGCCATTTGGCCGTAAAATATTTAAAAGAAGTAGAAAAAATTGACACTGTATTCGGCATATCCGGCGGCCATATCGAATCTATTCTAGATGGTTTCACCGAATACAATATTCGTACCATCGATGTACGTCATGAACAGGCGGCAGTGATGGCCGCTCATGCCTGGACCATATATACCGGGCAACCGGGAGTTTGCTTTCTAACTGCAGGTCCGGGTTTCACCAATGGCCTCACGGGCATTGTGAATGCTTATTTGGAAAACACCCCTCTGGTAGTGCTTTGTGGACGAGCACCACTGCGGGATGATCTTAAAGGAGCGCTACAAGAGATGAATCAAATGGATATGGTTAAGCCCATAACCAAATGGGCTGCCACCTGTTACGATGTAAATCGTATTCCTGAGTATTTGTCCATAGCTTTTCGTTACGCTCGTGAAGGGCGCCCTGGGCCTGTTTTTTTGGAACTGCCTCCTGACATTTTAAACGTTTCTGTGGATATAAGCCAGGTACCAATGCCTGTTAGTCCAAAACAGAGCAGTGCCATCTGTTCTGCTGAAGAAAAACTTAAACAAGCAGCAGAAATAATCGATAATGCAAAACAGCCTCTCTTTCTCGGGGGGACCGGACTTGGTTTAAGCAATTGTTCCGTTCCTCTGCAGCAATTTATTGAAAAAACAGGGTTTCCTTTCATGTTGATGAACTATGGAAGAGGGGCATTACCCGATAACCACCATCTTTCCATATGGGATTGTGGTAATATCGGCATGAATGTCACTCTCCAGCAAGCCGATGTCATTATAGCAGCGGGGCTGCGTTTCAACTGGATTATGCAATCAGGAGAAATGATCCCTCCTGGCGCGAAAGTAATTCGTATTGATATTGATCCCCATGAAATAAACCGCAATCGCCACGCTAATGTGGGGCTAGTAGGTGATGCAGCAGCAATACTTACCCAGCTTATTCCTTTGGTTAGTAAAAATAATCACCAGGAGTGGCTACAAACATAAAAAGCGGAAAGCCGTTCCATGTTAGACTTTGAATTAAGAATGAAGAAAAAAGCGGAAGAACCAATTCACCCTATCCGCCTGGCAGCCCGCATTCAAGAATTTGCAGGTGAAGATGCCTTTTATGTGGCAGAAGGCGGAGACACTGTTTATTTTGGGCTTACCGGATTCAGATCACAGCACAAAGCCGGAGTTATAGGAACTTCTTCGGGCCTTTTTGGTTGCCTGGGAACCGGCATTCCATTTGCTATGGCTGCAAAAGTGGCAAATCCCAATAAAAAAGTAATTTTACTGAATGGCGACGGTTCTTTTGGTTTTAACGGGATGGAGTTCGATACTATGGTACGTCATAATATTCCTGTAATTTGTGTAATCAATAACGATTGCGCTTGGGGAATGATCAAACACAGTCAAGAACTATCCCTTGGTGCAGATCGACTTCAATGCGCGGAGTTGGGCACACGTCACTACGAAAAAATGGTTGAAGGGTTGGGTGGATATGGTGAGTTTGTCACCCGAGACGAAGATATTATTCCGGCTTTGCAAAGAGCTTTTGATTCCGGAAAGCCGGCCTGCATTAACGTGATTACAGATCCAACAGCCACCAGCCCGGCGACCCCTCTCTTCTATCAATCGCTGAAGATGGAATAATAATCTTTTGCGAAAGAAAAATATGAAGGAGGAATATACATGAAGAGAAAAAAATGGTGGCAAAAGACTTATATTTGGATTTTACTGGTAATAATAATGATAACAGCCATGCTGTTAATTACAGACTTCTTAAGGTGGCAGATGGTAAGGGGAATCTTTTGGCAACCCACCCCTATAGAAGAGGAAAAAGAAACCATAGTAATCATTGACCCCATGTATACCCCTCCCGAAGAAAACCTGATCATGAACCCAGCTTACTGCCTGGCTGACTACGTCCAGCAACTGGCAGATGTTAATATAGATATAATACACTACCCCGAAGCAGATAAGGGGAGAGTTAAAAAGCACGATCCGTTGTGTGTGCTCATTTCTGGCCAAACTGCACCATGGACAGATTACAGTAAAGAGGTAATGGAACCGGTGTTCATTTTTTTAAGGGAAACTTCACTGCCTGTATTGGGCATCTGCGGCGGGCACCAGTTGATAGCCCAGGCATACAATGCTCCTGTAGCACCTATGGGCTATCAGGAGTTAGGTTATATACAGGTAGAATTATTGCAGGATGATCCTTTTTTTGATGGATTGGAAAGTCCTATTTCAGTTTTTAGCTGGCACAGCGAAGAAATTAAAGAGGTTCCGGGAGAATTCATCAATCTGGGGTCTACAGATTTATGCGAAATCCAGATAATTCGACACGAAGAAAAAAAGATATATGGAGTCCAGTTCCATCCCGAATTAAGGGGAAGAAAGCCGGACGGGGAAATTTTAATGTTAAACTTTTTTGAGCTGGCCGGTGTTTCTATAGCTAATCTTGATAATAATGAACCCTAATATATTATTACTTTTAAAAAGGCAAAATTAACTTAGTCTCTTTTAGGGTATAAATTAAAGCAAAACTCCATTCCGAAGGCTTGACTTTTTATTAAAAGATAGAAAATGCCTTGAATATAAATAAATTATGTTTAATAGCTATGTGACGACTTCCCGGACTAAAGTCCGGGGCTTTACCAGCGTAATTCTATAATAATTATCATGTAAGGGAATAGATAAGCTTGCCTGCCACTGGAGGACCTGCAGCATATACTTCTTCTACTTTCAACTCCTGGGGAACCATAGTGCCTTTAACCTGAAACGACACAATTTCCGGAGTAATTACGTTAGCGGCGTACTTTTTACCGGCAGGAAGCCTTACCGGAGAAAGAAGATAATCTCCGCTAACGTTAAATGCAGGTAAAGGAATTACGAACATATTTTTTTCATTATCTTGAAAGGAAACAACTTTAATACTTTTAAGCCTGGAAAATTTTTCAGCTACAGCCCGAGGAAAATGGGGGGCGCTACTGCGAAATAAAACCCGGCTGGCTAAATGCTTTGACAGTAACCAGGCAAAAGACATCTTTTTTACCGGGCTGATACTAATTATTTCTATCTTACCGGCACTTCTGATGCCGGTATAGGCGTTATACCTGGTAAATTCGCTTCTATTCAAATAATCAACCAGTTCTCCTGTCTCTTCGAACCCTTTAAATTTTCCCTCTATGTTAAAGTAATTCAAATTGGCATCAATAACCAGGATGCTCACATAAGGATCTGCCTGTAAATTATAAAAAGTCTTCCACATAAATAGGTTGCTAAAAACGATCATTTCTTGATAATAATCGATGCTGCTGATCATAACCAGATTAATATTTTGTTCCCGATCACGGGTAGCCATAAATTTTGGCGTTAAGCTGTACTGCAGCATTTCCAATTGTTTTTTATTGAGCATCTATTATTCTCCTTCCCGGTAGTTGGAAGCAGTTACCTGATCTACTCCCGCAGAATTCATTAATTCAACAAGTTTCATCATTTCAGATTCTTTAACTCTTGGGGTACCTTCCAGTTTATATTCCATGCGTATTCTCCGGTAATCATTAAGACACAGGTCATTATATCCCAATAAGTCGATTCGTTCCACCACCGGCAGCATATGCCTCCGAATAAAAGCAGCAATACCTTTAATATTAGCATAATCATCAGTATATCCGGGTATAACAGCCACTCGTACCCATACCGGTATTCCTGAAGTTCTCAGCCATTTGGCATTTTCTAAAATGGGAACATTGGAAACCCCCGTATAAAAACTATGCCGCTCTTCGTCAATAATTTTTAAGTCATAAAGGATCAGAGAAGCTTTTTTAATTACCCTCTGAAAAATTTCTTCTTTAACATAACCACTAGTATCTATGCAAACATGAATACCTTCTTTGTTCATTTCGTCAGTGATAGCTGATACAAATTCGGGCTGCAACAGGCTTTCCCCTCCGGTAAAGGTAACTCCGCCTCCGGAGTTTTCATAAAAGGGGCGATCCCGCAGCAACTTTGACTTAAGATCATCCAAAGTAATATCTTCACCGATAGCCCTGATTGCCGTGGAAGGGCAATTTTTTACACAGGTAAGGCACTTTTGGCAGGCAGAAGTAAAAGTAAACCCTTCCGGTGAAATTTCAATAGCTTGCTGCGGACAGTTATCTACACAATTACCACAGCCAATACACCTAATGGAGTCATGCACCAGATGAATTTCTTGGGTTAATCCTTCGGGATTCTGGCACCATGCACAAGCCAAAGGGCATCCCTTGAAAAAAACAGAAGTACGAATGCCGGGACCATCCTCAGTAGACATGGTTTGAATATTAAAAATTCGCGCTGTCATTTTTTTTGCGTTGATTCAGGCCCACTCCTTATTAAAGTTGAATATAAAAATTTGTCAGGTTACATGGCATGAGATTCGCGCTGGATAATTTCTTCTTGGATTTCCGGGCCTAAATGAACAAAGTAAGCATTATAACCGGTTACCCGCACCAATAAATTGGAATATTCCTGAGGATTATTTCGCGCTTCCTTTAGTGTCTCGGGATCAACCATGTTAACCTGTAGTGCTGTTCCTCCAATATCATTATAAGTACGCAAGAAAGAAATAAACTTTTCTGTATGTTCATCATCCCTTAATAATGAAGGGTTAAAACTCATAGTATGTGAGGCACCATTGGGAACTGTCTGTAAATCTATATTGCCCACAGAAGCAACAGCAGCAGTAGGCCCTTCCTTATCCATACCATTAACACAACATACCCCATTGGATAAAACATTACCCCGTTTTCGTCCGTCAGGGGTTGATGCCGTTTTGGGAGCATAGGAAAGCCAATAATTCCAGGAAAGATAGCCTCCGCGAAAACGTCTTCCTGTAGCCGGAGAAGTCATCTGCATAACTTTCTCCGTCCAATAAAGGGAAATAGCACGGGCATTTTCATCGGCAAAGCTCTCATTATTACCATACTTGGGCGCATGATTGATCATGGTCTGCCGTAAAACTTCGTTCCCTTCATAATTATTGCGAAGCGCTTCACACAATTCAGATAAGGAAACACTTGCTTCTTCATAAACTAAAGTTCTTACTGCAGTCACCGAATCTGCAGCAGTAGCCAGCCCTACTCCTTCCACAGTGATAAAATTATACACTGCACCACACCGATTAACGTCCCGGGCTTTCTCAATACATCCATCCACCAGCAAAGATAAATAAGGAGTAGGATCGTAAGTGCTGCGGATCCGATCTGCTTCACTGGCCAGCTCCACTATTTTTTCTACTATAAAGTCAAGCTGACGATAAAAAGCTCGCAGAAAATCATCCTCGCGGGTAAAAGAAAGAGGATCTCCCGTACGAGGGCCAATCCTTTTACCGGTTTGCATATCTTTGCCATCATTCAAAGCCAGTTCCACAGCCTTGGCCAGGTTAAGGTTTACATCAACAGTTCCGGAACGATCATTTCCCTGCATGGTATTTTCCAGGCATCCCACCGGAGCATAGTCCCAAACTTCATCCCCAGGAACTCCTTCATACTCCAGCGCCTGCATGGAAAGGCGATCAAAATTTAACAAAAATGGTGAACCCTGGCTATTTTTAATCATTTCGGATACCCGACGCATTAATTCCGGAGGTGAATTTTCATGCAAGCGAACGTTGGGTTTTGGTTCAAGCAAATTCATCTCCTCGATTACTTCAAGCATGAGCATGGTTAAATCATTTGTAAGGTCTTCGCCTTTCGGTCCACAGCCTCCTAAAGTTATTAGTTGTCCGAAACTGGAATTAATGCCCTGGTTCCGCAAAATTCTCCCTTGATAATCATAAGCATAATTATGTTTAATCCAAAAACATTGAAGAAGTTCTTTGGCAAATTCCCTATTTATTACTCCCTTTTCGATATCATCCCGGTAAAAAGGATAGAGGTACTGGTCTATCCTTCCATATGAGAGCCCTGCTCCCGGGTAAGATTCAGCAGCCATAACCAGCATATGAGTAAACCAAAGCGACTGCAGGGCTTCCCAAAAACTACGCGGTTTTTCAAATGGCACGCGGGATACATTTTCCAGCATAGTCTCTAATTCAAGGCGCCGAGATTCATCTTCCAAGCTTTCATCCGCAAGGGCTTCAGTTATTACTTGCTGATAACGGCGAGAAATAATGCGGGGAGCTTCCACAGATATTTTCAAGGCATTAAGATAGGCTAACTTTTCCGGGTCACTTTCGTTTGCTATCCGTTCGTCAATTTCTGCCATTATTCCTTTAAATCCTTTTTCAAGGACCTTGCGGTAATTGGGAATAAGATGCCCCGGCACCGCCCCTGCATTACCTATGCCCCATTCGTGAATAGCGTATAATTTGTCCATAAAAGCATAGCTATCGCGCCTCCAGTTTTCCATATCTTTCTTATCCAGATTTTTGGAGAGAGCAGTGTTAAAATGAGAACCAACTATTAGTTCACCATGGAGAAGCATAGCCGGCAAATGTTTTTCCAAGACTAAATTGAAAAAAGTTGCCCGGCGTTCGGCAATGGAAAGGTTATAAAAATGATCCGGAACATCTACTTTTTCTGCCATTGCTTTAAGTGTTTCCCTAAATATCTGGATCATGGGAAACATTTCCGGAACCACACCCCAATTATAAGGAGTAAAGACTTCATCATCTGTATCCCCGGTAGTATAAGAAATTACTTCGTTACGGCAATAATCCCGCTGGTAAAAAGACCAGTATTCATCACGCAATTTTTGCACCCGGGGGCTTAAATTACTGGCATGCCAAAGTTTTACAGACATAATATAACCTTCCTCCCCTTAATGATGAGAAATCATTCTTAATTTTACTCATGTTATATTATAACATTAGCACAGAGAAATGAGAATATAGCATGACAGTGCTTTTTGGATATAATGAGAAATTTCTCAAGTAAGCCTAAATGTGAAAAATCTTAACTAATAAACACTTTACAACGGCATATTACCATGTTTGCGCAGCGGGCGATTTTCCCTCTTTGAACGCAGCATTTCTAAATTCCGAATTAATTTATTTCTTGTTTGACGGGGATCGATGACATCATCAACCCATCCCCTGGCAGCAGCAATATAAGGATTAGCATACTTTTCTTTGTAATTTTTTACTAATTTTTCCCTTTCTTCCCGGGGGTTTTCCGCTTGTTCAATCTCCTTGCGGTTCACAATGTTTACTGCTCCCTCCGGTCCCATAACGGCAATCTCTGCAGTAGGCCATGCCAGGGAAATATCTGCGCCCATAGCCTGGGAATTCATAGCCAGGTAAGCTCCCCCATAAGCCTTTCGCAGGATAACAGTAACCTGTGGTACGGTAGCTTCCGCATAAGCATAAAGTATTTTAGCTCCATGCCTTATAATACCGCCCCATTCTTGTTGCACTCCCGGCAAGTAACCGGGAACGTCCACTAAGGTTACCAGCGGGATATTGAAACAATCACAAAAACGCACGAACCGGGATATTTTATCCGACGAATTAATATCCAGACAACCGGCCATTATTTGCGGCTGATTAGCTACAACTCCCACAGTATGCCCATCAAGGCGGGCAAAACCTACTACTGCATTTTGGGCATACTCCTCGTGTACCTCAAAAAAATCACTGCCGTCAGTAACCCGCCGAATAATTTCTTTCACATCATATCCTTTATTGGTATCTTCAGGAACCAAATTTACAAGCTCCTCAGCATCAAGTTCCGGTTCTTTAGGTTCCTGCCGAGGTGGATCTTCCAGGTTATTAGGGGGAATATAACTCAGCAGTTTTTTTACTCTTTCCAAGCATTTTTCTTCCGAATCGTCTTCAAAATGAGCTACACCACTATCCCTGGTGTGAGCCTGCGGGCCTCCTAGCTCCTCAGGAGTTACTTCTTCCCCCGTCACGGCTTTTATGACCTGGGGACCGGTGATAAACATATAGCTGCTTTGCTGGACCATAAAAACAAAATCGGTAAGAGCCGGAGAATATACCGCTCCCCCTGCGCATGGCCCCATAATCACCGACAACTGCGGGATCACCCCCGAATAGATGGTATTACGATAAAAAATATCTCCATATCCATTGAGGGCGTATACACCTTCCTGAATGCGGGCCCCTCCGGAATCATTAAGCCCCAGCACGGGAGCTCCGTTTTGTGCCGCCAAGTCAAGCACCCGGCATATCTTGGAAGCATGGGCTTCTCCCAGGGAACCGCCGGCCACGGTAAAATCTTGGGCAAATACATATATGGTTTGTCCCTCTATGGTACCATAACCGGTAACTACGCCTTCACCGGGATTTTTAATCTCCAACGAACTTGCTTCTTCTAAATCTCCCTGTGTAAATACTCCCAACTCCACAAAGCTGCCTTCATCCATGAGAAATTCCAACCGTTCCCTGGCAGTTTTCTTCCCTTTTTCATGTTGAGCCTGCCGTTTTTTCTCCCCTCCTCCTGCAAGGGTGGTCTCTCGCCTTTCCTGCAGGTGAGTTAATTTATTTTCCATATTAAAAAAATACACCTCCCCATAAATTTGTTTTTAAGAAGACAGGGTTGTTAACAATTTTCTTCCACACTATATCTTAAGTATCACGTTCACATAATTCCAATAATACACCACCGGTGGACTTAGGATGGATAAAAGCAATTTGTGACCCACCGGCCCCACGGCGAGGTTCTTCATCTATAAGCTTTACCCCTTGGGCTTTAAGTTCGGCAAGTTTTTCCCGAATGTTATCCACCCGCAGGGCTACGTGTTGAATGCCTTCCCCCCGGGTGTTAATATATTTGGCAATAGCTCCTTCGGGGTCGGTAGACTGAAGCAGCTCAATTTTGCTTTCCCCAACGGGTAGAAAAGCAACCTTTACTTTTTGCTCGGGTACTTCTTCTATGCCGTTCATGTTTAGGCCAAGTTGGTCTCTATAAAACTTTAACGCTTCTTCTATATTGTTAACAGCTATGCCGATATGATCAACTTTTTCCGCCATAGAAAATTCATCTCCTTCCTTAAATTTATTTTACATGCTCTTTGATAAATTCCACAATATCTTGCGTAGAAACTCCAGGCGTGAAAATTTCTGCAATGCCGGCTTTTTTTAATGGTGGAATGTCTTCCTTGGGGATAATTCCACCTGCTACAACAATCACATCTTCGGCATTATTCTCTTTTAGCAGCTTGGGTATTTCCGGTAATAATTCATTATGAGCTCCGGAAAGCATACTTATACCGATAACATGAACATCTTCCTGTAAAGCTGTTTCTACAATTGTTTCAGGAGTTTGGCGCAAACCGGTATAGATTACTTCCATACCGGCATTTCTCAGAGCTTGGGCTACTACTTTTGCCCCCCGATCATGCCCGTCAAGTCCCACTTTTCCCACTAACACACGTATAGGCGCTGAGGCCATGGAAGCTTTCCCCCTTTAGACGAATAAGATTAAACTTTATAAATACATTAGATTAATGCTTGTTGCTGGTATTCTCCCAACTCTTCCCTAAGAATGCCGCATATTTCTCCCAATGTAGCGTAAGATCTCACCGCTTCAATAATGGAAGGCAGCAAGTTATCCTGTGAAGAAGCAACTTCGCGCAATTGAGAAAGTGACTCTTCTACTCTTTGCTCATCCCTGCTTTCACGGACTTCAGCAAGGCGCTTTTTCTGCTGCTCGGCCACAGCCGGCGTTACGCGAAGCAATTCCATATCAACATCTTCCTCGGTGACAAAACGGTTAACTCCCACCACAGCCTTTTCGTCATTTTCTATATCCTTTTGATAGCGATAAGCACTTTGTTGAATTTCTTTTTGCATGTATCCTTTTTCCACGGATTCAATGGCTCCACCCATCTGATCAATTTTCTCCAGATAGTCCATGATACTTTCTTCCATTTGATTGGTAAGTGATTCAATGTAATAAGAGCCACCCAGAGGATCAACAGTATCGGCAACACCAATTTCATGCCCTATAACCTGCTGAGTACGCAGTGCAATGCGCACAGACTCTTCACTGGGTAAAGCCAGGGCTTCATCCCGGGAATTGGTATGAAGAGACTGCGTTCCGCCCAATACTGCGCTTAGCGCCTGGAAAGCTACCCTGATCACGTTTACTTCCGGTTGCTGAGCAGTAAGGCTGCACCCGGCTGTTTGAGTATGGAAGCGGAGCATCATAGAACGCTCATTTTTGGCTCCAAAGCGCTCTTTCATAATGCGGGCCCAAATACGCCGGGCTGCCCTAAACTTGGCTATCTCTTCCAGGAAATTAACATGGGCATTAAAGAAAAAAGACAGGCGCGGGGCAAATTCATCAACATCAAGGCCGGCTTCCAAAGCCGCCTGCACATAAGCTATACCATTAGCAAGAGTAAAAGCAATTTCCTGAACAGCTGTAGATCCGGCTTCACGGATATGATAACCGCTAATACTAATAGTGTTCCAGCGAGGCAAATTTTCCCGGGCAAAAGCAAACACATCCACAATCAGTCGCATTGATTCCCGCGGGGGAAAAATAAAAGTACCGCGGGCTACATATTCTTTAAGAATATCATTCTGAATAGTTCCATTCAGTGTTTCCCACTTTATTCCCTGTTTTTCGGCAATAACCAGGTACATTGCCAAAAGTATGGCTGCCGGTGAGTTAATTGTCATGGAAGTGCTAACTTTATCGAGGGGAATGCCCTCCATAAGAACTTCTAAATCTTTGAGAGAGTCAATAGCTACCCCTACCCGGCCAACTTCACCTTTAGCCATGGGATGGTCAGAATCATAGCCGATTTGAGTAGGCAGATCAAAGGCTATACTGAGACCGGTTTGCCCCTGTTCAAGCAAATAATGAAAACGCCGGTTGGTTTCCTCGGCAGAACCAAAACCGGCATACTGGCGCATTGTCCACAATTTTCCCCGGTACATGGTAGTTTGTACTCCCCGGGTATAGGGATATTTTCCGGGGAAGCCAAGATCCCGCAGATAATCTGTTTCTTCTATTTCCAAAGGAGTATAATACCTTTCCACAGGGAGCTCGCTGTCTAGTTTAAATTGCTTTTTCCTTTCAGGACGCTTCTGTAAATTATTTACTATTTCTTCATCCACTTCCTTTTTCTTCGCCTGAATTTCTTGCAGTTTACGCTTATCAAACATGGAAAACCTCCTTTATCCTAAGTTAATAGATTTTCCTTAAATGTCCCCAAAAACAACATTAAAGCACCTGTTTGATCAACTCGGGGATTTCAGAAGGAAGTTCGGCCACCCTTGCTCCACACGAAACCAGGGCTTCCACTTTACTATCATAAGTGCCTCGGCTCCCTTCAATTATAGCACCGGCATGCCCCATCCGTTTTCCGGGAGGAGCCGATTTGCCTGCTAAAAATGCTACCACCGGCTGAGATATATTATTTTCTATAAAAGCAGCTGCTTCTTCTTCGGCACTTCCACCAATTTCCCCCACCATCACTACTGCTTTTGTTTCCGGATCTTGCGAAAATTTAGTGAGCACCTCAATAAAATCAAGCCCGACTATACGATCTCCACCCAGACCCACTACAGTAGTAGTTCCCAATCCGTTTTCTGCCAGGCGATCTACTATTTCGTAGCAAAGAGTGCCGCTGCGAGAAACCACGCCTACCGGCCCAGGATTAAAAATACGATTCGGCATAATGCCTATCTTACATTTTCCCGAAGATACCAAACCAAATGTGTTTGGCCCCACAATAACAGCTTCGCGGGAATGGGCAAAATGCATTATTTCCATGGCATCATGCAGAGGGATATTTTCCGGAATCATGACAATTATCTTTATTCCCGCTTCTATGGCCTCCAGGGCCGCATCACGGGCATAAGGAGCCGGAGTAAAAAGAATAGTAGCCTCAGCTTCGTGTTTTCGGAGAGCAGCAAATACAGAATTATAAACCGGCACTCCTTCGACCTGCTGCCCTTCCTTTCCCGGGGAAACTCCGGCTACAATACCGGTGCCGTAAGCAAGCATCTGCCGCGTATGAAATGAACCCTGATTACCGGTTATTCCCTGCACCAAAACCCTTGTGTTTTCATTTATATAAATAGACATTAATTAACCTCCTCCTTGCCTATAGAAGCTTCTACAGCCCGGCGGACCGCTTCTTCCATGGAACTGTATGCTTCAATACCGATTTCCCTAAGCACCTGCCGCCCCTCATCTTCATTGGTTCCCACCAGCCGGAAAAATACCGGTATATTAATATCCTTGTTTTCTTTAACAGAAGCAAAAGCACGGGCCACATCATCACAGCGGGTAATTCCCCCAAAAATATTAACTAATATTACTTTTGGATTTGTACCCAGCATGAGTTCCATTGCCTGAGAAGTTTTTTCCACTCCGGCGCCTCCACCAAAATCAAGAAAGTTAGCCGGAGTCCCTCCGTTATACTGGACCAGATCAAGAGTGGCCATGGTAATACCGGCGCCATTGGCCATAACAGCAATATCACCACCCAGATCCACATAGGCTATATCCATCTCCTGAGCTTTTTTCTCCAGGGCTGTTTTTTCTTGAACTCTTGGCAACTCAGGCTGCCGCTGTAAAGCGTCATCGTCTATATTCACCTTGGAGTCAATGGCAATTAACTCTTCACCACAAACTGCCAGAGGGTTTATCTCTACCAGCTCGGCATCAGTAGCCCGAAACATATGATAAAGTTTTCCCAATAGATCACTAAAACGGTGAACTAGTGCACCCTGCAACCCCATACGAAACCCAATTTCCCTTCCCATAAAAGGGAGATACCCCATACTTATATCCAAAGGCCATTTTATCATTCCACCTTCGGGCACCTCTTCTACATCCATACCCCCATGGGACGAAGCAAGGATAATTGGACGGCGACTTTTTCCATCTACTGTTATAGCCAGGTATAGTTCCTGATGTATAATTACTTTTTGCGACACCAACAAACACTTTACCTGTTCCCCATCTACTTCTTGCTGTAAAATACGCTCCGCTTCCCGGTATGCTTCATCCGGGCTATCTACAATAGAAATAACCCCGGCTTTTCCCCTCTTTCCGGAGAGAACCTGAGCTTTTACCACTACCGGCCCCATTTCTTCCGCCGCACTACGGGCCTCGGCAGGAGTTTTCACCATCCGTGATAATTCTACTTTTACCCCATAATGAGCAAATAAATCTTTGCCCATATACTCATATAACTTCATAACTACCTCCTTAAACCAATATTAACTATTATATAGCATCCTATACTCGATTCACAACTAACATAAACAAAAAATGAATTTATATCCCTTCGTAATGATATTCTAAAAATTTAAGATAAAATCCTGCAAAAAGAGAAACCTCATAATTTTATTTTAAATTTTCAAAACTGATATAGAGTATGCTATAATTAAGCCTAATTAAAGATATTGTTTTGACATGATTATCGATAGAATAGAAAGGAACCCTTTCCATGAAAGTTTATGCCTTGATAGGCGCAAGCGGAACCGGTAAAAGCCATCATGCCTCCCGCTTAGCTCACGAAAACAATATTTCCCTTATTCTCGATGATGGCCTTCTTATTCAAAACAATCAGGTAGTGGCAGGCTGGTCAGCCAAACGAGAAGCTACACGTATTGGAGCCGCCCGGCGCGCCCTTTTGACAAATCCAGAACATGCAGCGGAAATAAAACAAAAACTAAAAGAATTAACCCCACCCAAAATATTATTAATTGCCACTTCGGAGCGTATGGCCCAGAGATTAAGCCAAAAGTTGGAACTCCCGATTCCGGAAAAGTATATTCACATTGAAGACATCCTTCCTCCAAAAACAATTGAAAAGGCCCTCAAATTAAGAAAAACTAAAAACCGTCATGTGGTTCCCCTGCCCCACTTTGCCATCAAAAAAGACTTTCCGGGTTACCTTATTTCTCCCTTACGTTCTATTTTTAATCGCTCCGGGCAAAAAAAACTTTCTATGGAGCGTTCTATTGTTCGCCCCGTATACAGCACATTAGGAAATTTTTTTATAGCGGAACAGGTAATAATAAATCTGGTTACATATCTATGTGAAGAGGTGCCGGCAATTCAGAAAGTGAACAAAGTTAAAGTCCTTTCTAATGCAAGGGGAATAATTTTAGAAATAGATCTTACCCTATACCTCTACCCAAATATGAAAGATACATTGATGGAAACCCAAAAAATAATCAAAAAACACCTGGAATATTTAACCGGTTTCTACCTTAAGGAAGTAAATGTTTCGGCTGTAAAACTATCTTTAGATTTACCCGAGTTTTCTAAAATTACTCAGCAAAGTGAAGATACTCCCTCTGAGGCTGATATGAAGCAAATGAACCTTATTAAGCATCCAACAGAAAGCTAAACTGGCAGACCTTAAAAAACATCTTCTAAACTTTCATGCCACCATTAAATACCTTATACTTTAAAAATTTGTTATGAACAAGCTTCATGTTGGTTAAAGTTACCATTCACAAAATCCTTGCCCAGACGAAGAGTTTGTCCGAAACGGGGTAATAGTTTTTTTCGTTCTGCAGGTAAAAAAGAATCCAGGCATTCTTCAATAAAATCTACCGATAAAACATTGCTTGCACCAAGAAAAGCCCCCAACATAGCAATGTTGCTCATTTTTTTGTCACCGGCTTCTTCCGCTAACTTTTGGGTAGGAACCATAATAATTTTCACATCATCACGGGGATTCTCTACCTTTTTAACTATAGTACTATTAACCAATAACAGTCCACCGGAAGGAAGGTAAGCCTGAAACTTTTCCATGGCGGGAAGATTCATAGCCAAAACTGCTGTTGGTCTATCTACGATGGGTGAACCTATTTTTTCATCTGAAACAACTACTGTACAATTAGCCGTACCTCCTCGCATCTCTACCCCGTAAGAAGGCATCCAGGTTACTTGAAGACCTGCCTTCATGGCACTATAGGCCAATAAATCTCCCATTAAAAGAACCCCCTGGCCCCCAAACCCGGACATAACCACTGTATATTCCAAGAGCAATACCTCCAATCTTATTTACAAGTCTTTGATCATGCTTCATCTAAATTCAGGCCCTGAGTAGCAGGATCCTTGTAAACCCCTAAAGGATACACCTCCAGCATGGTTTCCTCCATTCTCTCTACAGCCTTATCAGGAGGCAATCGCCAATTTGTGGGACAAGCTGAAATAAACTCAATGAGGGAAAAACCTTTTCCCTGTATTTGTATTTTCATGCCCCGGAGTACTGCTTTACGGGCACGGTTAATTAATTTAGGGGTATGGCAGGCTACTCTTTCTACATAAGTACTGCCCTCTAAAGAAGCAATCAACTCCGCCACTCGCAGGGGGTATCCGTCACTCTGGTAATTTCTTCCTAAGGGAGAGGTGGTAGTTTTTTGGCCACTAAGGGTAGTTGGAGCCATCTGACCGCCAGTCATACCATAAACACTATTATTCACAAAAAACACAGTAATATTTTCTCCTCGATTAGCCGCGTGAATTATCTCTGAAGTACCAATGGCCCCTAAGTCTCCATCGCCCTGATAGGTAAACACTACGCTATCAGGTGAAGCTCTTTTTAAACCAGTTGCCAGAGCAGGGGCTCTCCCATGAGGAGCCTCGCACGCATCCACCGCAATATAATTATATAAAAACACCCCACACCCTACACCAATAACGGCAACCGCTTGAGAAGCAATTTCGTGAAAGTCAATGCTTTCAGCAATAAGACGATGAATAACCCCGTGATGACAACCGGGACAAAAATGAAACGGATTGGGTTTTAAACAGGAGGGCTTACTAAATACTTTTTTTTCAGCTGCCTGCGACATTTTTTTCACCCACTTCACATAGTTTGTCAATTTCTTCCTCAATTTCGCCAGGTGTAGGTATAGCTCCACCCGGATATCCTTTGAAATAAATTTCTCCTTCTTTGGCAGCAGCCAATCTTACATCATCTACCATCTGACCTGTATTCATTTCTACTACCAGAGCTCGACCGGTTTGCTTCACTGCGTTACGGATTGTTTCCATTGGAAACGGGAAAAGTGTTATAGGTCTTACCATGCCTACATTTACACCTCTCTGGCGAGCCTTTTTAACCGCTGTTTGAACTACTCGTGAGCAGGAACCAAATGAGACAAGCACTAAATCTGCCTTTTCCGGCAAGTCCACTTCGGCCCGGACTTCATTTTTCGCAAGCTCTTGATATTTTTCATACATTTTCCAGTTATGCTCGAACATTTCGCCTTCCTTGAGGTATAAGGATTTTACAAGCTGCGGAGACCTCCCCTTAGCTCCCGTTACAGCCCAGGGTTTGGGTGGTGCTTTTGATAAGCGATTTTCAATTAGCATGGGCTCTTTCATTTGTCCCAGGATAGCGTCTGTTAAAATCATAGCCGGGTTGCGGTAAGCATCAGCCAGGTTAAAAGCTTCCATAGTAAGATCGTGCATTTCCTGCACAGAATTTGGCGCAAGTACAATCATACGATAGTCACCGTGCCCCCCACCATGAGTAGCCTGCTTGTAATCTCCCTGCGTGGGAGCAATGCCACCTAATCCCGGACCACTGCGGGTAACGTTCACTATTACCCCCGGCAGTTCAGAACCTGCCATATAAGATATACCTTCCTGCATAAGAGATATTCCCGGACCAGAAGAAGATGTCATAGCCCTTTCTCCTGCAGCAGCTGCACCCATTAACATGTTTATAGAAGCCAATTCACTTTCTGCCTGAATGAAAACTCCTCCCGCCCGGGGAAGATGTTCGGAAAGGTACTCGGGAATGTCATTTTGAGGTGTTATAGGATAACCGAAATAAAAACGACATCCTGCCTGTATTGCTCCTTGGGCTAAGGCAACACAACCCCTTATTAAAACTCTTTCCTCCGGCACACAACTCACTCCTTATTGGACAATAAGCATCTCTGCCACTTTTTTAAAATAGCTCATTAAATATTATTAAGTTCTTTGGTATATTAAATACCGCTTCCCTGAAATTTTTCCTACTATATACAAAAAAAGAAGACACCGTCTTCTTTAAAGCAGCCTTCCTTTACTATTTATAAACCTCGATGACTACATCCGGGCAAATTTCGGCGCATAACTTACAAGCTTTGCAATCATCATCCTTTTCAGGCTTAAAACTGGCCACGGGAAAGCCTTTGCGATTATAAGTATTATTAATATTAATAAGCTTTTGGGGACAAACTGACACACAGTAGCCACAACCCTTACATCTTTCAATATCCATAACTATTTTCCCCATGGCTTATTTCCTCGCCTCCTTCTTTTGCCAATTTCATGATTTTTGTATTAGACTATATCATAAATGAAACCTGCTGCTTTAGTCAACCTTTTATTTGGTATTTGCGCCATTTAAATATTTTTGGTTAATTGACAAAGTAAATGCAATCCCCCACCGGAAGGATGGGTTGCACTTAGTCTTGCAAATGAGAGAAATATATTTACTTTGTCAGATAAATGACGGATATATTGCTATTTATATAAACAATCATCTTTTTAAAATATAATTTTCATTCCCTCAATATTGCATTTTATGGTTTCACGGTTCATAATCGGCGCAACTTCCTCCCTTACTGGAATTATCCATTACTATTCTTTCCGGGCAGCTGTAAATATTGAGGCGTTTATTTCGGGCGAATCCCACCATGGTAATAGACATTTTTTCCGCCAAATCAACGCCCAGGGTAGTAGGAGCTGCTCGAGAAACTACCACCGGGACTTGCAGCTTGGCAGCCTTTAACATCATTTCCGATGAAATCCGTCCACTGGAAATAAGTACTTTATCTGTTAGGGAAATATCTTTCCAAAAACATTGACCCACAATTTTATCTAAAGCATTATGTCTGCCCACATCTTCGGTAAATATTTGGATCCCTTTCTCATCGCCAAGGGCTGCACTGTGAACACCACCCGTTTCTCTAAATATTTGTGCCTTTTCTTGCATAGATTTAACCAGGAAAAGAATCCAGGAAGCATCAACCCGAAATTCATCATTTGCAGGCCTGCTGCGCAAGGAATCCCACGCGCTAAAAAAAGTTGAGCCTTTTCCACAACCGGTGGTGATGGTACGGCGCCCGTATAATTGCTCAGCCCACGCTGCTTTTTCTTCTTTACTATTAACATATATCAAGCCTTTTTCTATATCAGCATGGAGCTTTAATACATCGTCTTTGCTTTCTAAAAAACCTTCAGAACATAAAAAACCCAGGGCTAAATATTCTAAATCCACCGGAGTAGCCATCATGGTGACCAACTCTTTATCATTTAAAAAAATGGTCACCGGTTCTTCCCTGGCTACTTTATCCTCCATCTTTTCGGGAATACCTTCTTTAACTTTGATGATCTCTCGCGGAGCATAATTATAATTTTGCTCCATAATGCCACCTCCGGAACAATCTATATTTTGGAAACACCTAAAATAGCAAGATTATTTTCAGACGCTTCATCAGGTGATTAGAGCTGTCAGGGGACTTATTCAATAACCATCTTTACTAAATATTCAGATAGTTGACAAATCACAGCCTGGCCTCTTTTATTTAAGGCCAGGCTGATTTTTTATGCCTTTATTACTTTAACGGCACAGGTTTTAAGTTCCGGAGTTTTGGCTACGGGATCAAGAGCGCTGTTGGTTAGAAGATTAGTAAGGGCTTCATGGTAATGGAAAGTCATAAAAACTACGCCGGGCATAACCACCTCGGTAAGAGAAGCTTTTGCCTTTACTTTCCCCCGGCGAGAAATTACCTCTACCTGATCACCATCTTCTATTTTTAATTGCGCCGCATCATCGGGATTAATTTGCACCAATTCTTCAGGACGGTATTCCAACAGACCTTCAGAACGACGGGTCATGGTTCCGGTATGATAATGGAAAAGATTGCGTCCTGTAGTAAGAATCAAAGGATAATCGTTATCCGTTTCTTCCGCCGGAGGCTGGTATTCTACAGCACTAAATAGCCCCAATCCCCGTTTAAATTCATCGCTGTGCAAGTAAGTGGTACCGGGATGTTTTTCATCCGGACAAGGCCACTGCAAACCTTTTTCTTTTAAGCGTTCATAAGTCATTCCACCATAGCTGGGCGTTAGATAAGCAATTTCTTTAAATATATCTTCGGCATTTGCATAATTCCATTCAAACCCCATTTTGGCAGCCAGTCTGGTAATTATTTCCCAATCCGGGCGAGCCTCACCCGGAGATTCAACAGCAGCATGGCTTAATTGCACCCGACGCTCCGTGTTGGTATAAGTCCCTATTTTCTCTGCAAAAGAAGCCGCCGGCAGAACCACATCAGCATACCGGGCAGTTTCGGTAAGAAAAATATCCTGAACTACCAAAAATTCAAGATTCTCCAGGGCTTCTACTACATGAGAAGAATTGGCATCGCTCACTACAGGATTTTCTCCCATGATATACATGCCCTTAATATCGCCATTATCCGCCCCATCAAACATTTCCGTAACTGTAAGGCCGGGATTAATATCAACTTTTATTCCCCACCCCTCAACAAATTTATTTCGAGCCTCCTCGGTAGCTACTTTTTGGTACCCGGTAAAAACATTGGGCAATGCTCCCATATCACAGGCTCCCTGCACATTGTTTTGCCCCCGCAGGGGATTAACCCCGGTGGAAGGTTTGCCTAAATTGCCGGTAACCATGGCCAAATTGGCAATAGACAAAACATTATTTGTACCGAAAGAATGCTGCGTGATACCCATGGTATAAAGGATAGCAGCATTCTCTGCCTGCCCATAAAGCCTGGCCGCCTTCCGGATATTTTCAGCAGCAACACCGGTAATTTCTGCCACATATTCAGGGGTATATTTTGCCACAGTTTCTTTCAACTTATCATAGCCTTCAGTGCGCTTCTCAATGAAAGATTGATCCACCAAATTCTCTTCAATGATGACATTAATTATCCCATTCAGTAAGGCAACATCAGTGCCCGGTTTTTGCTGAAGGTGAATATGGGCGGAATGAGTAGCTAAATTTATCCGGCGGGGATCCGCCACAATCAGTTTGGTCCCCTGACGAACCGCCCTACGCACCCGGTAGCCAATTACCGGATGAGTCTCAGTAGTATTGGAACCAATAATTAACAGAGCATCAGCTCCGGTTATTTCTCCAATGCTGTTTGTCATTGCGCCGCTCCCGAATACTGTAGCCAGACCGGCTACTGTTGGCGCGTGTCAAAGCCGGGCACAGTGATCTACGTTATTGGTTCCCAGGCTCCGGATTAATTTCTGAAAGAGGTAATTATCTTCATTGGAACAACGGGCCGAGCTAAGAGCTCCCAAAGCATTAGGTCCGTTTTTATCCGTAATCCCTTTAAAACGCTCGGCTACTAAATCTAAAGCTTCATCCCATGAAGCTTCGACAAATTCACCTTTTTTCTTAATCAAAGGCTTTTGCAGCCTTTCGGGGTGATTAACAAAATCATAGCCAAATCTACCTTTCACGCAAAGCTCACCATGGTTAACAGGACTTTCTTTGTCTCCTCTCACCCCTACTATTTGCTTACCCCGCACTCCCAGGAAAATGTTACAACCCACTCCACAATAAGGGCAAACACTTGCTACTTCTCGCTCGGGGGTTTTCTGTTTTACCGGAGCCAAAGCTCCCGTAGGGCACCTTTCCATACATTCACCACAAGATTCACAAGAAGACTCGGTAAGGGGCTTATTTCCAGCTACACTAACTGCTGTGTTATAACCGCGAAAAGCAAAATCCAATGCCGCTACTCCATTAACTTCTTCACAAGCTCGGATACAAATTCCGCAAAGAATACATCTGGAATGGTCCCGATGGAAAAAAGGATTACTATCATCCACGGGAGTCTCTACCTGAAAACGCCTTATTCTTTCCATCCTTTGAAGGTCGATACCTACAAATGAAGATACTTCTTGCAACTTACAGTTATTATTGCGGACACATGTTTGGCAGTCCTGATTATGGTTGGCCAAAATTAACTCTACATTGAACAGGCGAACTTCCTGCACCTCTCTGGTATTTGTCTGCACCTCCATTCCTTCTTCAACCGGAAGCCGGCAGGCAGTCACCAAATTTCCGTTAGCTTCCACCATGCAGACTCTACAGGCACCAAAAGTAGAAAGGTCAGGATGATAGCATAGAACGGGTATATATATACCCGCTTTTTGGGCAGCTTCATATATTGTCATTCCCTCTTCAGCTTCTATTTTCACCCCATTAATAGTTAAATTAATCATTCGTTCCCCTCCTTTCCACTCAAAGCCGGTATATTTTCCTCACCGGTAATTATTTCTACTGCATCAAACTTTTCGGGGCAATTTTCATAACAAATCCCACATTTAGTGCATTTTGATTGGTCTATCTCATGGGGAACTTTTTTCTCGCCAATAATAGCCTCAGCCGGGCATTGCTTTCTACAACGACCACATGCACTGCATTTTTCTTGATCTATCCGGTATAAAATAAGTTCCTTACACGCCAGGGCAACACAGTGCTTTTCCCTGATATGCTGCTCATATTCTTCCCGAAAATATTTTATAGTGCTCAAAACCGGGTTGGGAGCTGTTTTTCCCAATCCACAGATTGAACCTTTTATGATATAGTCACCCAATTCCAGAAGTAGTTCTATATCATCTTCACGCCCCCTGCCTTCACAAATATCGTTTAGTATTTGCAACATCTGGTGTGTCCCCAATCGGCAGGGGACGCACTGGCCGCAAGATTCTGCATAAGTAAAATCCAAAAAATATCTGGCCACATCAACCATACAAGTAGAATCGTCTAAAACCACCATTCCGCCGGAACCCATCATGGAACCGGCCTCTATGAGAGTATCAAAGTCAACGGGCAAATCCAACTTACTTGCAGGCAGGCAACCGCCTGAAGGCCCACCGGTCTGAACCGCTTTGAAATTTCTTCCTTCGGGGACCCCACCGCCAATTTCATGGATAATATCACCCAGTTTTGTCCCCATAGGGACTTCAATAAGCCCGCTCCGATTAGTTTTTCCGGTAAGGGCAAATACTGCGGTTCCTTTACATTTCTCCGTACCAACGCTGGTGAACCATTCAACTCCTTTATTAATAATCTGTGGAACTACCGATAAGGTTTTAACATTATTCAGCAAAGTTGGCTTATCCCATAGCCCTGCAGTTGTAGTGCGGGGACGTGGCAATGGCTTGGGCATTCCTCTCTTGCCCTCTATAGACATAACTAAAGCAGTAGATTCTCCACAAACGAATGCTCCGGCTCCTTCTTTAACATTTATAGTAAAATTGAAACCGGAATTAAGAATGTTATCACCAATAAGACCGTACTCCTCAGCCTGGGCTATTGCTTTCCGCAACCGCCGCACTGCCAGAGGGTACTCCGCTCTGACATAAACATACGCTTCATCGCTACCTATCGCCTTTCCGGCGATCATTAACCCTTCCAGTACAGAATGAGGATCCCCTTCCAAAATACTGCGGTCCATAAATGCACCCGGGTCACCCTCATCGGCGTTACAAACCACATATTTTTTATCGGCAGCTACATTATAAGCAGTTTCCCACTTCCTGCCGGCAGGAAATCCGGCTCCGCCCAATCCACGCAGCCCTGAGTCTTTAATATTAGAAATTATTTCGCCGGACTCCATATTGAGAGCTTTCCGCAAGCCCAGGTATCCACCCCGGATAATATATTCATCAATATTTTCCGGATCTATAACGCCACAATTACGCAGAATAATTCTCTTTTGGTGTTTATAGAAAGGGATATCTTCATGAGAAGTCACGGCTTCTTCCGTAACGGGATCTTTATATAAAAGCCTTTCCACTGTATTACCGTTCACCATATGCTCTTCGACTAATTCCGGCATATCTTCCGCAGTAACTCCACAATAAAAAATATCTTCCGGGTACACTATAAAAATGGGACCTTTTTCACAAAAACCGTGGCATCCCGAAAGAATTATCCGAACTTTATTTTGCAACCCATGCTTTTTAAGCTCTTCTTCTAAAGCATCTCTGACATCCGTAGCACCGGAAGCAATACAACCGGTACCGGCACAGATCAAAATTTGTTTGTCGTACACTTGGCCCCCTCCTTTACTTAAATTCTTAATGTTGTTGGAAACCTTCACTGTGGCTATACTTTTCAATAATTGCTTTGCGCTTCTCAGCACAGGACTGACTTTCATGGCATAATGGCCCTGAAAGCCTGCATTCTACAAATTGGGCACAAGGATTATCTTTAGTATGCTCACATTTTTCACAGCAATGATCAATAAACCTTTCCATCAACTACCTTCTCCTTTCATGCCTCTGCAGGTTCATAATAACTATCAATTATTTCTTTTATTTTATCCGGAGTCAACTTTCCGTAAGTCCGATCATTTATCATCATCACCGGCGCAAGTCCACAAGCCCCAATGCAAGCCACTTCCTCGTAAGTAAATTTATAATCAGAAGTAGTTTCTCCCACACTTATGCCTAATAAGTCCCGCATTTTTTCAGCAGCTTTAGAAACTCCTTTAACATGACAGGCAGTTCCGCGGCACATCCTTATTATGTATTTGCCACGGGGACTAAAGTGAAACTGGGCATAAAAAGTAGCCACCCCATAAATTTTACTTTCAGGCGCTCCTAAATATTCAGCAATAATAGCAAACGACTCTTCCGGCAAGTACCCAAATTCGTTCTGGACCGCTTGAAGAACAGGTATTAATTCTTTTCGCTCACCCTGGTAAGGCTCTAGAATTTTTCGATATTCTTCTCTGGACAAACCTTACTCCCTCCATTCTGATTTATTTTATTACAAATCATCCTTCTACTAGGTTTTTTCTATACATAAACACATCTAAGTATAAAAATTGATTGATTATATTTATAATAATCTATATTATGCGGCTGATTGATAAAGAATTTGTTTAAGCACCATATAGTATAAAAACCCAAATTCCGGCATTCCCTACAAAGTGACCTCAGCCACCGTAAAGGGATGTGCGGAATTTGGGTTTTACATTTTTAAAGTGCCCGATTATTTATTTCTGCCAATTGAAAAGCCATCGACCCTTTACCCTTACCTGTAGCGTATGGAAAATTAAGTTCCACATCTTCAAGCAATTTTAAACCCTTTTCATCTTCTGCTGCCAATCCATTATCTATTTCCTGCAAAATGTCCTGCCAGGAATCTTTAGCCACAGGATTATTTACACAGCCCAACTGCTCATAATTCATTCCTTCCAAAGCCGAAGACAATGAAGCCATTTCCCGGAATACATCTTCCATTAAGAAAGAAGACCAATCCATTCCCAGGTAATCTGCCAGATTAGCTAAAATTTCACTACCTGGCATGGCATCTTCTGGAGGCTCTAAAGCAGGATAACTAAGCTGTACCCGTCCTTCCACATTAATATACGTTCCTAATTTTTCTGCAAATGCAGCAGCAGGAAGCACCACATCAGCGTGCTGAGCAGTTTCAGTTAGGAACAAATCCTGGACAACTAAAAATTCTATATTTTGCAATGCTTCCACGACATAATCTTGTTCACTGCTCTCTACAACCGGGTTTTCTCCCGCGATAAACATGCCCTGAAGTGTGCCTTTAAATGCTTGCTCTATCATTTCTTGCGCTGTTAACCCGGGTTGGGCATTCAACTCGGTTGCCCATGCCTTGGAAAAACTCTCTCTGGCCTTATTATCCTCTATACTTTGCAGAGAAGGAAGGAAATTCGGCAGCGCTCCCATAAGGCAGGCACCTTGAGAGTTATTAAAGTCCGGCAGGAAATTTACTCCAGCGGGAGGACCACTATTTTTACCGGCGACAGCGGCCAACCTTAACATAGCTCTTACGCCCTTCAAACCCGAGCCCTTTTTAAAGTTTGCAGAGTCAAAAAGTATTAAAGGACGTTCAGCATTGGCATAGCTGCGGGCTGCTTCCTGGATATCTGAAACAGATACACCCGTTACTTTTTCTACTTGTTCGGCTGTATTCTTGCTTACAGCTTTTTTAATATCCTCAAAAACTGCGCTGTCTTTTGCACCTTCACCCTGAGCTATATTTTCGGCAATGATTACATTGATCAAACCATTCAGTAGAAATTCATCCGCACCAATTTCCGGGGAAATGTAAAGGTGTGCAGGATCAGCATCATCCTGTTCCTCCGGATTGATGGCAATTACTTTGGTCCCATTACGGGCCGCCTCTCGCAACCGGTAATTAAGTACCGGATGTGAACTTGCAAGATGGGAATTAACCACCATAATCAAGTCTGCATTGTTCAGATCATCTATGTCACTGCCCATCACACCGCTTTTGAATAAAGCCTCCGTTGTATGCGGTGAAGAACTATAATGGTAGTGAGAAATATGATCTACATTATTGGTTCCCCAGGAGCGCAATAATTTTTGGAAAAGATAAATTTCTTCATTGGAAAGCCGGCTGGAAACTAAACCACCCAGAGAATCATCCCCAAAATTAATTTTTAGCTCCTGTAATTTCTCCGCAATAATTTCCAGCGCTTCTTCCCACTCTACTTCTACAAAAACTCCATCTTGTTTAACCAAAGGCATGGTTAATCTGTGTTCATTATGGATGAAATCCCAACCGAAACTTCCCCTGGCACAAATTCTACCCTGGTTTACCGGTGCCTCTTCATCTGCAGTAGCATCAATAACCATCTCTTCTTCACTATCCGACTCTATATTTACATGAAGTTCCAGTGAACATCCGGTAGAACAGTAAGGGCAGATAGTTTTGACCTTTTCTATTTCCCAAGGACGCCCTCGGCCTATACGGGATTTAGGAACCAAGGCCCCTACAGGGCAGGCTTCAATGCACATACCGCAAAAATCACAGGTAGAATTTTCAATCGGATCTCCAAAAGGAGTCCCTACATTCGATTTAAAACCCCGCTGGGTAAAATCAATTGCCCCGGCGCCGTTTACGTTTTGACACTTACCCACGCAGCGTCCGCAAAGGAGACACTTGTTCATGTCCCTCACAAAGAAGGGGTTGGTATCATCAAGGGAAAGTTCTTTGGTAGCCCCCACGAAATCACTGGAAGAAATGCCATAGCGGTAACAATAATCCTGTAACTTGCATTCCCCGGTTTTTTCGCAGGTAACACAATCTAAATAATGGTTGGCTAAGATTAGCCTCAAAATAATCTCCCTGGCTTTGCGAGTTCGCTCAGTTTCTGTGTGCACCACCATATCAGGCGCTACAGGTGCACTACACGACGCCACTAAAGCCCGCGCTTTTTCCACTTCTACCACGCACATCCGGCAAGCAGCATTACGTGTCAAGTCCGGATCATAACAGAAAGTAGGTATATCAATACCCAGCTTTTCCGCTGCTTGCAAAATTGTGGTGCCAGGTTCCACCTCCACTTGCTGACCGTCTATGGTTAGATTAATTGCTGACATCGGCTTCCCTCCCTACACGTGTAATCCGAATTGAATTTTGACGACACTTATCCACACAACTGCCACATTTGGTGCACAACTCCACATCTAAAGCATGACATTCTTTCTTTTCACCGGTAATAGCTTCTACCGGGCAGGCTTTCGCGCAGCGCCCACAACCGTTACAAGATTCTTCATCAATGTAATAATTAAAGAGGTCTTTACAAATTCCCGAGCGGCAAAAGCCTTCATTGATATGCTCTTCATATTCATGGCGAAAATAACGTATAGTGCTTAATACAGGGTTAGGGCAAGTCTGCCCCAATCCGCAAAGTGCACTGTCTTTAATACTATTAGCCAGTTCATCAAGCCGATCCAAATCTTCCGGTTTGCCATTCCCTTCGCAAATACGATCAAGTATTTCCAGCATGCGTTTGGTGCCTTCCCGACAAGGGATGCATTTTCCACAAGATTCTTTTTGAGTAAAGCTAAGGAAATAATTGGCCAGGTCAACCATACAGGTTCCTTCGTCCATAACTACCAATCCACCGGAACCCATAATAGCACCGGCTTGAGTCAGTGAATCATAATCAATAGGCAAATCAAGGAGATCGCTGGGTATACATCCACCCGAGGGCCCCCCACATTGAACAGCCTTAAATTCCTTGTTGTTCTTGATGCCGCCGCCTACATCATAAACAATCTCTTGGATGGTAGTACCCATGGGAACTTCGCATAAGCCGGTATTGCGAACCTTACCCGCCAAAGCAAAAACTTTCGTTCCTTTACTGCCTTCCGTTCCCACTTTTTGAAATTCTTCTACTCCATTTTCCCTGAGTATAAGAGGAACATTCCCAAATGTCTCCACATTATTTATGCAGGTGGGGCTACCCCACAAACCATAATTTGCCGGGAAGGGCGGCCGAGGACGGGGCATTCCCCTTTCTCCTTCGATAGATGCCAACAGAGCTGTTTCCTCACCACATACAAAGGCGCCTGCTCCTTCCTTAATATTTAATTTAAAATTAAACCCATAGCCCAATATATTATCACCAAGGATCCCATATTCTTCCGCTTGCTGAATAGCAATTTTTAAGCGTTCAATTGCCAGGGGGTATTCTGCCCGACAATAGATATAGCCTTCATCACTGCCAATGGCCAAGCCGGCAATCAACATCCCCTCCACCACTGCATGGGGATCTCCTTCTAAAATACTGCGATCCATAAAAGCTCCCGGGTCACCTTCGTCAGCATTACACACTATATATTTTTTTTCACCGGGGGCTTTATAGGTAAACTCCCATTTTTTGCCACTAGGAAATCCGGCACCGCCACGCCCACGTAGGCCCGATTGCAGAACCTCATCAATGATTTCCGGTTGTTCCATAGTCAACGCGCGTGATAAAGCGCGATAACCACCGCGCATTATATACTCGTCTATGCTTTCCGGGTTAATTATCCCGCTGTTGCGCAAAACATTGAAAAGCTGCTTGGAGTAAAAAGGAATGGTGTCGTAAAAACGCGCTGGTGCTTCTACATCAGGCCCGGTGTACAAGCGCTTTTCGTATATTTCCCCACCTATAAGATGCTGTTCCACTATTTTGGGAATATCATCCGGTTGCAACCGGCAATAAAAAACTTCATCCGGATAAACTACCAAAATCGGCCCAACTTCACAAAACCCGGGACAACCGGACATAACTACGCGATATTTTTCCTCTATTCCCCGGTTAGAAAGTTCTTCCCTTAAGGCTTCTACAATTTTGCCGGCTCCGGAAGAAAGACATCCTGTAGCTCCGCAGAGCATTAAATGCTTCTCATACAAAGTTCTCTTACCTCCCTTGTTCTCTTCTTAAAAGAGACTATTTATATTTTTCTAATAGCTACTTGATTAAATACTTTATATTTATGGCCGCTTTTCTTACAAATTAACAAATAGTAAACTTATCATTAAGAGCCACTTCATTTACAATTGCCTTTCTCTTTTCAACACAAGAAGAGTCTTCATGGCATATAGGCCCTTCCATACAACATTTTACAAAATCTTTGCAGGAATTCTCTTTAGTATGGGTACACTTATCACAGCAGGGATCTATGAATTTTTCCACAACTCCACCTCCTCAAGATAAAGAATGTTAAATGCAGAAATTATTCGTAGCTATCAAGGATTTCTTTAATCCGATCGGGGGATAGCCTCCCGTGCGGGTCATCATTAATCATCATCACCGGTGCTAAAGCACAGGCGCCAATACAAGCTACTTCCTCCAGAGTGAACTTAAGATCAGGAGTAGTTTCCCCATCTTCTACCTGAAGTATCTCCTGGATTCTTTCCGCAATTTTGGGACTGCCCTGAATATGGCAGGCCGTTCCCTTACAAACCCTGATGATATACTTACCGCGCGGCGATAGCTTAAACTGAGCATAAAAGGTAATTACCCCGTAAACTTTGCTCGATGGAATCCGCATGCGCTTGGCCATTCTTTCTACAGCCGGCCGCGGCAGGTAACCATACTCATCCTGCAGCTTTTGCAAAGCCGGAATAATCATCCCCTTTTTACCCAAAAACTGCTCAATTATCGCATCCGCTCTTTGATAATCAAATTCTTGTTCCTGTTCAATTACGGCAGCCAAAAGTACATAACCTCCCTTGCATATATTTTCTGAATTTTCCTTCTATGACACCGTTGAAGCTTTTACTTAAGATATTCTACCTGTATTATTTATAATCCTTCAATGATAAATAAATTAATAATTTAAAAAAATTTACTTTGAGGGAAGAGAAATGGGGGCACTGCCATGGCCTAAAGGATTATTCTGGGCTAATATAATTTTTTTATAAACATACTCCCTGGCAATTTTAGTAGCATCCAACTCTGTCATGCCTTGCGCCAGACAAGCAGCAATAACCGAAGAAAGAGTGCAGCCTGTGCCGTGAGTATGAGAAGTCCATATTTTTTCTGCCTTAAATTGATAAAAATCGTTTCCATCATAATAAAGATCGGTAACCGTTGTTTCTTCAAAGTCTCCACCTTTTATAAGGACCCCTGCAGGCCCTAAATCATATATTATTTGACCCGCTTTCTTTAAACTTTCAAGGCCACTTAAAGCCATTCCACTCAAAATACTTGCCTCCTGGCGGTTTGGCGTGACAATTCGGGCACAAGGCATCAGGTAATCTTTTATTACTTCAATGGCATCTGCCGCAAGCAGGGGATCACCACTGGTAGCAACCATAACGGGATCAAGAACCACATTTTCCAGTTTGTAGTAATTTATTTTTGAAGCCACTATTTTTACTACTTCCGCATTGCCCAGCATGCCTATTTTAACTGCGTCTACTCCAATATCCTTTATTACAGCATCAAGCTGCTTGCCTACAAATTCCGCCGGAAGCTGGTAAACATCCAAAACCCTCTGTGTGTTTTGAGCAGTCACAGCAGTAATAACACTCATACCATATACACCCATGTTTTCGAATGCTTTCAAATCAGCCTGAATCCCGGCTCCCCCTCCCGAATCGGAACCGGCAATAGTTAAAACTCTTTTAAACATCCGTAGGTTACCTCCCTTTAATGGAAACCACCTTTTGCTTTATTACTATTTATCATTCCCTTGATCATCTTCAGAGCAAAAGTGGTCATAACCTTTCCCCCCCAGGGGGACAATCCTTCCCTCCAAAGACAAGTTAATTCCTTTCTCCGGCGGTAATATTTCTCCCACCACGTGCAAATCCAAATCCATTGCCGCAAGAGCTTCCTGGGCAGCAACCTCCAATTCCGGGGAGAAAGTAAAAATTAACTCGTAATCTTCCCCTCCATACAAAGCCCAGGATAAATATTCTTCTCTCAAAAAATCGGCAGTTTTACGAGTATGTAGATCAATTGGTATACTTTCAGCATAAACCAAGGCTCCTGCTTTACTTTGGGCACAAATGTGGTTAATTTCACTGGCCACGCCGTCACTGATATCAATCATGGCCGACGGAATACCTGCCTGCACTAATTTGAGAGCTTCCCTTACCCGGGGATAAGGGCATAAATGTGCTTTTAAAAGATCATTACGCATAAAAGGAGAAATAATTTTTTCGCTTTCTTCATTCTGCAATAATGCCAGGCCGGCAGCCGAAGCACCCACCCGGCCGGTAATTGCAATATAATCACCCGGTTTGGCCCCGCTTCTGGATACAGGTTTTTCTTTCATTTCACCCAACACGGTCACATCAATCACCAGTTGTGGTGATTTAACGGTATCACCACCGATAATATTAACCTCAAACTGATTGGCAATTTCTTCTATACCATGGTATACTTTTTCTGCATATCTCAGTTCCGTTTTTGCAGGCCACCCTATAGAAATAACTGCATGCGTGGGCGTTCCTCCCATAGCTGCTATATCGCTTAAATTCACCGCTATCGATTTATAGCCCAACTGTTCCGGTTCTATCTTATCAAGCACAAAATGTCGATCTTGCACCAACATATCCACGGCAATCAACAGATATTTGTTGGCGGATATCCGAATTGCAGCTGCATCATCGCCAATTCCCAAATGCACCGTAGAATCATAACTATGTTTGAGTTTAGCCGTCAAGTGTTCAATCAATTTTACTTCGCCCATTTCGGATATTTGCATCAAACATCCCCCTGTTTAACTTTATTTACCTGATCTAACAATTCCCTCACTGCTTTAGCAGGATCTACCGCAGCCATCACTTCTGAAACAACCGCCACTCCATCAGCTCCCGCTTTTATTACTTCAGAAACGTTATTTCTGTTGATTCCTCCTATGGCTACCAGCGGAATATCCACTGCCGCTGCAATTTGACGCAAACCATCCACGCCAACCACTTCAACTTCAGCCTTAGTGGGAGTGCCATATATGGCGCTTACTCCTAAATAATCGGCTCCGTCAGCCACAGCAGACTTAGCTTCTTCCACCGTAGCCACAGAGATGCCAATTATGGCGTCATAGCCAAGAATGCGGCGGGCATCAAGTATGGGCATGTCATCCTGCCCCAGGTGAACGCCATCTGCACCGGATGCCAGCGCTATATCTACCCGATCATTTACCAAAAAAAATCTATTTTTATATTTTTCTACAAGTTTCTTTATTTCTCGGGCTTTATGTAAATATTCCCGGGTGGAAATATCTTTTTCCCGAAGCTGGACAAAACCTGCGCCACCAAGCAAACTTTTTTCTACAATATCAATTAAATCTCTGTCGGCCACAAGGTTGCTATCAGTAACAACATATACTTCAAGATTTATGATCATTCACCTCCTCAATGCTGGCATACTTCCTAATTTTCGCACCGTCCAGGGCATATATTTCATCGAATAAAGCATTTTTAAAAGAAGCGGGACCCTGTCCTTCTCTTTCAAAAACAGCCAATTCTGCGGCGACACCCATAGATACTAAAGCAGCCAATGCTGCCAAAAGCTTGTCTTCCATTACGGCAGCAAAAGATGCCGTGATGGAATCCAACATGCACCCCGTTCCCACTAAAGATGAAAGCATTTTATCTCCATTAGCCACTTTAAAAACACGCTCTTTATCTGCCACCCAATCTGTTTCACCGGTTATAGCCACTACACTCTGGTAAACATGGGCTAATTTTCGAGCAACTTCCACTGCCTCCATACTGGAATTTATCGAATCTACTCCTCGGACAGTAGCTTCTACACCGGCAAGAACAGATACTTCACCGGCATTTCCCTTGATTATGTCTACTCCACCTTCCCTTAAAATTCGATTGGCTGCTTCTGTCCGCATAGGCGTTGCCCCTGCACCCACCGGATCTAGCAAAACAGGGATATTTTGTTTTTGAGCTGCTTTAGAAGCATATATCATTTCACTTACATACTCTTCCGTAAGGGTACCAATATTAAGGACCAGGGCATCAGCCACAGAAACCATGTCTTCTGTTTCTTGAGGAGCCAGGGTCATAACCGGCGCCCCTCCAATATGTAAAGTGATATTTGCACAATCACTCATTACTACATGATTTGTAAGATGGTGGATGAGCGGCTTTTTATCGCGCAAATTGTTTAATCCCTCTTCAATTTTATCAATTACTTTAGATATCTCGAGCATAAAAATTTACCTCCTAACGTTTTAGATAATCTTTTATGATTTTCATGGCACAATAATCTCCACACATACTACATGCTTCACCTGAAGAAAGCTCTTCCCTCTTTTTGAATAAAGCTACTCCTTCCGAATCCAGAGCAAAATTTTGCATCTTTTCCCAATTTAATTCTTTTCTGGCCCGGGACATCTGTTCGTCACGATCTAATGCTCCGGGGAGCCCTTTGCCGATATCTCCGGCATGAGCTGCAATTCTGCTGGCAGTTACTCCCCACCACACATCTTGGATGTCGGGCAGAGAAAGGTGTTCCGCCGGAGTCACATAACATAAAAAATCAGCTCCGGCAGAAGCGGCAACAGCACCCCCTATAGCTGCAGCAATATGATCATAACCGGCAGCCACATCAGTAACTAAAGGCCCCAAAACATAAAAGGGAGCATTGTCACAAATACGCTTTTGCATCATTATATTCGCCTCTACTTGATGAATAGGGACATGGCCGGGCCCTTCAACCATAACCTGTACACCGGCATCCCGCGCCCTTTTCACCAATTCCCCCAGGACAACTAATTCCTGAATTTGAGGCCTGTCAGTGGCATCAACAACACTGCCGGGACGAAAACCGTCACCCAAACTTAAGGTTACATCATATTTTAAAGCAATTTCCAACAATCTGTCGTAGTCTGCATAGAGGGGATTTTCTTGTTCATGATGAAGAATCCAGGCCAGATGAAAAGATCCCCCCCTGCTGGCTATATCAACAATTCTATTGCTCTTTTTCAAGCGTTCCGCTGCTTCCAAATTTACGCCGCAGTGAACGGTAACAAAGTCTACCCCTTCTCCGGCATGCTGCTCTACAGCCTTGAATATATCTTCCGCAGTCATTTCCACCAGAGCGTCATGTTCATGCCAGGCTTTTAAAGCTGCCTGGTAAACCGGAACTGTCCCCAAAGGAAGTTCAATGTTTTTTAATAGCTCTTTCCTGATATAATCCATGTCTTGCCCGGTACTTAGATCCATCAGTGTATCAGCCCCAGCCGCAACTGCAGTGGAAGCTTTTTCTATTTCTAGCCGGGAATCGCTTTTCTTCTGAGAAGTACCTATATTGGCATTAACTTTTGTGGACAAACCCTGCCCAATTCCTACAGGTTTTAGGTTGTTTCTTTCTTTATTTGCCGGTATCACAACATTACCCATGCTCAGGCCTTCAGCGATATATTCTTCCGAAAGACCTTCTGTTTGGGCTACTTTTTGCATTTCCGGCGTAATTACCCCTTCCAAAGCCTGCTTCATCTGTGTCAATACCCTTTCCCCCTTGCACAAATAATAAAAACCGCAATTCCAGATGAACTGCGGTTGTGTACAAATAGCTTGAACATCACCTTCCCTCCGCTGGAATTACCCAAAGGGCAAAATAGCGCCACACAGGTTCCAAGGGTCAACAGGTAATACCTGCTTTCTCAGCCTCTAGCAGAAGCTCCCCCAGTGATAATAATTAATTACTTATTCTATTATTTAACACTTGAAAAAAGTATAACCTATATGTACTCTTTTTACAACCTATAATTAGCAAAATTTTTTCCACGCACCATATAAAAACATACAGTTTAAAAATATGCGGAGTAATTTCAAAGCTATTTACTTCTGCACTTTCAACTTATTTATGGCCTCTTCCAGTCCTTCCACGGTGAGAGGATACATGGGGAAGACCTTCCGGACAAGGGAAATAGTGTAGTTACCGGTAGTAGTGTCCCAGAAAGTTGAAGGGATGGGATTCAGCCAGACCACGTGGCTAAAATGCCCGGCGATACGCTGCAACCAGGTAATTCCCGCTTCATCATTATGATAGTAATAATCTATGGAACCGCCTGGCCTTACCAATTCGGGAGGCGCCATGGCTGCGTCCCCCACAATAAGCACTTTATAGTCGGGATCCAGGTTTCGGAAGAAATCTTCTGTTCTGATAGCGCTGTCCATGCGGCAGGTGGGTTCTGTGTAAATGTGCTGGTAGATACAGTTGTGGAAGTAGAAGAAGCGCAGATCTTTAAAATGACTGGAACGGTTCATGGCAGTAAACAGCTGGCTACAAAGCCTCATATATGGTTCCATGGAGCCTCCCGAATCCATAAGCAGGGCTACCTTTACCATGTTTTTGCGCCCCCGGGTCCAGACCATGTGCAGTACGCCGCCTTTTTGACCGGTTTCCTGGATAGTTTCGTCAATATCCAGCTCATCACGGGGGCCTTCTATTTTTGTACTCAGCTGCCGGAGTTTACGCAAAGCCACCTCAAACTGTCTCACCCCTATGGTAGAATCGGAGCGAAATCCTTTGAACTGGCGCTCTGCTGCCACCTTTACCGCCGATTTGTTTACCGAATCGCCCTCGATGCGAATTCCCCCGGGATGCCTTCCGGAATGTCCAAAGGGAGAGGTACCGCCGGTACCAATCCATTTGTCACCACCGTGGTGCTGTTCTGTTTGCTCCTGCAGTCGCTCTTCCAACCTACGGCGCAGTTCATCCAGGTCCCATTCATTAAACTGCTCCCGTTCTTCGGGGGTAAGGTATTGTGGCGGCAGGGCATTTTCCAGCCACTCCAACACTCTTTCGGTAAGTTCTGGCGGGGTTTCCACGCCACGAAAATAATTATAGAAAGCCAGGTCATAACGGTCATAATAGGTTTCACTTTTCACCAGTACTGCCCTGGCCAGGTAATAAAAACCTGTAAGGCTGGAATGAGCCATGCCCCGGCTAAGGGCTTCCATGAGCATCATCCACTCCGTTATGGTTACCGGCACTCCATATGCTCTCAGCTTATAAAAAAAGTTAATAAACATTGCTTCTGGTAACTTACCCCCTTACCAGCTGCGTATTACCCGCGGACCAAGATTGTCTTCTGCGCCCCGGCTGTGCAATTTCTGGAGGAGGTTATGAAAATCCTCGTCTTTCTTAATGAGGACGCCCAGAAAGGGAAGCTCTTCCTGGATTTTTCCCGGATCTATGCCTCCCAAAGCAAGTGCCTGAACCCAGTCTATAAGTTCACTGGTGCTGGGTTTTTTCTGTATGCCATTAATAGCGCGAATTTTATAGAATACATCTATGGTTTCTTTCAAAAGCTTCTTGTCCAGGTCCGGATGGTGAACGCGAACTATCTTTTCCATCAGCGAAGGATCGGGAAAAGCAATGTAGTGAAAGATACACCGACGCAGGAAAGCATCGGGCAGCTCTTTTTCCGCATTGCTGGTAATAACTACAATAGGACGTTGCTTGGCATGGATCTTTTCTCCCGTTTCCGGGATATCAAAGCTCATTATATCCAGTTCCCAGAGCAGATCGTTGGGAAATTCGATATCGGCCTTATCAATCTCGTCAATAAGCAGCACGACCTGCTCCTCGGAGATAAGTGCTTCCCCAAGTTTCCCCAATTTGATGTATTGGCTGATATCAGAAACGTCGTGGTCGCCAAATTGGCTGTCATAAAGTCGTTGTACTGTATCGTATATGTAAAGACCGTCTTTGGCTTTGGTAGAAGATTTAATGTTCCAGATGAGAAATTTTTTCTCCAGGTTGTCGGCAATGCTGCTTGCAAGCATGGTTTTACCCGTGCCCGGCTCTCCCTTAATTAAAAGGGGTCTTCCCAACGAAACTGCTACGTTTACGCTGTTTTGCAACTCCTGCGACGCAATATAATCCCCCGTTCCGGAATAAATTTCATTTTCAGTCTGCAATGGTTATCCCTCCTGTTTGAATGTATTGGCAATTTTATATTCCTTCATTCATCATGGCTTAAAAGGATTATTTTCCTTTAAAGCATAATTTTACTGCTCAATTTGTTATTTTACAGGATCAAGCGCAAAAATAAAACAACAAAATAAAAGGCAAGGGGACGGTTCTTTTGCCTTGCGTGCCTTAAAAGTTTCGCTGTAGTGATATTACTTTAAAAACAGCCCACATCAGGCAAGAGAACCGTCCCCTTGCCTGATCCCCTTGCCTGCTTGGCTGTTACTTTAAAAACAGCCCACAGAAAAAAACTTCCGTTTAAAGATTGATCTTCTTTTACTTATTTTTATGTATGAAGCTTTTTCAGGCGTGGTATAATTAATGTAAGTGAAAATATTAATTAGAATTTCTTTTTTTATTTTTTTCATCCCCAAAAAGTTTTTTTAGCAATAAAGCTAATGGGAAGGAGAGAACACATGAGCGAGTTCAAAGAAGAAATAATTGAATTTACCAGCGGCGATTTTAAGTTAGAAGGCATATTGGAAAAGCCATTGGATGAACCTGCCGGAACGGGAGTAGTTATTTGCCATCCTCATCCCCTATACGGAGGAGATATGAACAATAACGTAGTAGTGGCCGTCAGCAAGGCTCTTGTAGAAAAAGGCATATACGCCTTAAGGTTTAATTTCCGCGGCGTAGGCAAAAGCACTGGCAAACAAGGAGACGGAACAGGCGAAAAAGAAGACGCTTTGGCCGCGGTTTCATTTTTGAGCAAATACGAAGATATTGACGGTAACCGCCTGGGTCTGGTGGGTTACTCCTTTGGAGGAGCCATTGCCCTTGATGCGGGAATGGAAGAACAAAAAGTAAAAGCAATGGCCGCCATATCACCGGCAGGCCTTCCCCAATTTTCGGGAAGTTCCAAACCCCGCCTGGTTGTCAGCGGAGGTCAGGACATGCTGGTCCCTGCCTCCACTATTGCCGAGTATGAAGAAAAAATAGTCGGAAATGGAGAAGGTTCCGTAGAGTTAATAAATGAAGCCGACCATTTCTGGTGGGGATATGAAAATAAAGCAGCCGGTTTAATCGTTTCCTTTTTGGAAAAACATCTCTAAGTTATTTTCTTAAAGCTATAGTAGGTGCAAAGGAATATGGCAAAGATAACTTAACAATCTTTAGGCACATTAAACTGACTTAAATTACCTGGGGGTATTTGTATTGCCCACAACAACGATAAGAATGCCTCCACATATTTGGGCGGTATTGATGATGGGTATTGCCGCCCAGGTTGGACAGGTGCTTTTACTGCGGGAGATGCTCATGGTTTTCCACGGCAACGAGCTCTCCATCGGTCTTATCCTTGCCGCCTGGCTAATCTGGGTAGGAGTAGGCAGTCGGCTGGGGGCATGGATTGTAGTTAAAATTCAAAAACCTCTCGTGCTTTTACTGAAAAGTGCAGCCGCTCTAATGGTATTTTTGCCGGCTACCATCTTGTTAATTCGTTTTCTTCGTGCCTTTTATGACTTGCCTCCCGGAGCCCATCTCTCTCTAAATGACATAGCTCTCTCCAGTTTTTTGCTAATGGCTCCGGTATGCCTGCTGTTAGGGGCTCAATTTGTTTTTCTTTCCCGGGTATGGCGTGAAAGTGATGGAGAAGCAGGCACTTCCGGCATAGACAAAACTTACGTGGGTGAAGCAGGAGGAAATATGCTCGGGGGATTACTTTTTACTTTTATCCTGGTGCATTACCTGAACCCTTTTCAATCTGCTTTTTTGGTGGGATTTCTGATGCTGGGGGCAGCTATTTTCGCTTTTCACCACAAATCATTAATAGGAACCAACACCACTGCCCCTAAAACCAATAATGTTGGCAACATCCGGCATAAAGGGAACTTTGGGAAAATCCATCCGGTTTTTTGGAGCTTCCTTGTTTTAGCCGTCATAATTTTTCCTTTCCTGGAGAATTTAGATGACTGGGCTTACCGGCTTCAGTGGCAGCATTTTACTCCGGAACATGAGCTTTCTGAAATGCACCATTCAGAACATGGAGCCATTTCTGTGGTTCAACGGTACGATCAATACTCCTTTTTTCAAAGCGGACACCTGGTTTTTACTACCGCAGGCCCCGAAACAATTGCTCCCGGACTGGAAGAACAGGAAGCGGTTGAATTGGCCCACATGGCTATGGCACAGCACCAGAAACCACAAAAAATCCTTTTAATTGGCGGCGGTCTCCGGGGAGTTCTTGGAGAAATAACCCGCTATCCCGCAGTGGAAAAAATTGATTACATAGAACTTGACGAAACCCTCACCAGTGCAGCTCTGCCCCACGTATCCACCGCCACCCGGGAAGCACTGAAAGACCCCAGGGTAAACTTGATTCATACCGATGGGCGCATGTTTGTTAAGACCGCTGCGAAAAAATACGATCTTATTATGGTAGATATTCCCGATCCGGCCACAGCCGTCCTTAACCGCTACTATACGCAGGAATTCTTTGCTGAAGCCCGTGATTTGCTCAACCCGGATGGTGTTCTGGTAAGCGGGGCTACTTCTACCCCTGATTTACGCGGCACGGCAGTTGCCAACCGCAACGCCACCATCTACCACACCCTTAATGATGTTTTTAAAAGAGTGCTTCCCGCCGGCGAGCGTTTCATGACCTTTATCGCCAGTAATAAACCGGAACAAATTACCCTGGAAGTAAGCACTTTGCAGGAGCGCTTCCGGGAAAGTGATGTGGAAGGGGAAGAATTTTCTCCCTATCACTTCCAGGCTCTGCTGGAAGAAGGACAGTTACGTCGAGTAAACTGGGTTGTCCGCAGCCACGGACGTACCGCCGACGCTCATTTAAAAGGTCCCGCATTGGATCCAATTTTTCTGGATCCCATACCCGAACAGGAAAAAACCGAGCAGCAATTACCCTCTGTGGAAGAAAACTTTTTTATCAACACCGATTTCCAACCTATCGGCTATTATTACACTCTGATGCTTTGGGATGAACTTACCCGCCCCGACCAAACTCATATGCTGCAAAAACTTCTTCATGTCCGGTGGTGGTGGATTTTACCTCTGTGTATTTTTCCGCTGCTTATAGTTGCCTGGTTGCGGATGCAAAATTTTAAACGCGAAAAGGGGACACCCCCAAAAAAAGCGCCGCAAGGCAAGAAAACTGCTGAAAATACGGGTAATTCTGCCATAAAAAAACCACAACAGCAATCTGATACCAAATTTGCGGTACTTTTTACTGTGTTTACCACCGGTTTTTCCACCATGGCAATGCAGATCGCTCTATTGTTTTCTTTCCAAAGCATTTACGGATTTATTTACGAAATGGTGGGCCTGATCATGGCCCTGTTCATGTGCGGCCTTTCCCTGGGGGCTTTCTTTACCCATCGCTACATCACTCCTAAATCTAATTTAAACTTGTTGGCAACAATGCAGCTGATAATAGCCATGCTGGCTCTGCTCATAGCCGCTTTATTAAACTGGGCAGCGGGTGTTCCCTCTCCCGCAGTTATTTTTGCCTTCTTTTCCAGTCTTACTTTCACTGCCGGGTTAATCAACGGCATAGACTTTCCTTTGTCAGCTGCTTGCTACATGTCGCTGCGAGGACAGGCGGAAAAAACAGCAGGCACGGTTTACGGCCTGGAACTGGTGGGGGCATGCATTGGTGCTGCCCTGGCCAGTGTCGTGGTGGCCCCCATACTTGGTATTTTGGCTTGCTTTGTGCTAGCTGCTATTGTCAACTCCACTGCTTTTGTAGTACTCTTGATCTGTAAAAAAGAAGGGGGTCTCAAATATGCCTGACAGAGGAAAACTGTCACCTATTTCTACCGAACTTTTCAAGAAGAACTCATCGGAAAATACTGCCTCCGGCGGCATATTAAGTCGTCGTCAGCTATTTAGAAGAGGAGGAGCCTGGTTTTGCTTGCTTTGCCTGGCAGGTATTTACGGATGCGTCCCGGAAGATGACGTTACGGAAAACGAAAAGCCTGCCCCTTCGGCACCCGGAGCGCAAACTGCTCAAAAAGGCCTCATCAAGACCCAAAGATCCCCCTGGTATACAGAGCTATCCGGTGAAAAGGTTAGATGTGATCTGTGTCCTCACCAATGCGAGCTTGCAAATGGCGAAAGGGC